>CAZUSQ010000218.1:0-2505 GCA_964622655.1 uncultured Methanosarcinales archaeon | reverse complement strand
CATACTCGGCAAGCGAGTTGCGGCTAACTAAAATTTTGCCCTGCACAACAGGGTCGGCTTGTTTCAAATTATCTGAAAGCTCAAAATTTTATGTATCCGCACCGTGGAAGGCTGCTCCTCATTGTTCTGGAATCCTTTGGTATTGGCGAATGCCAATGGAGGAAAAAATGAGATACCAAAAAGTGGAAAAAATTGTGGAGGATTTGAAGCATAAGGGGTTTGATATGACGACAAGCGAATTTTTTGAGACGACACTGTACAAGATATTGAAGAGACATGGGATAAGTGAACAGCTTGATTTAGATGAATACTTTGAGTTGCTTAGACAACTTATGGACATGTGCGCAGAGAATGACTTGAAAAATATGGGAATTAGTTACTTGGACGACAATGATTTTAAGTTCAAGTAATTTTTTTATTTTTTATTTTTTTATTTATGTTGATTTCTTCTTGGAGTTAATCTGCATCTGCTGCAGAAATTTGAATTCTTGTGCATATCAGTGGATTTAAATCTGAACAGATTGTTGCATCTCTTGCAGAATCTAGTCTTAAAGTTATAAATCGATGTAAAGAAATCAATCCTTCTCCTAACTGTGCCCCTGTCAATATTCAGCAGCTCTGCAATTTTAGCCATAGAAAGCATTAAACAATAATATTCAAGAAATTTTTGGTTGAATGGGTATGTTTCATTGATAGGGTATGTCTTATTGATTATTCTGTTGAAGCTTCTTGGATGTAATGTTTCCAAATTTTTGTAGCTTGTTCTTCTCAATTGAACACCAATGCGTTTTAGCCTTCTTCTTACTGTCTCGTCGCTCAAATTAACAAGTTCCGCAACTTTCAGAGTTGAATAATGATGGTTAGTGTAAAGCCTGGCGATTTTTTGGTTTATTGGGTTTGAGGCTGAATAGTAATATTTGTACCTGCGCAAATTTGCCGGTATGAGTAATCTCAGATGCCGCCTTACAGTTGGAATTGAGCAATTAAAGAATGAAGCAATGTCCTTAATTAGCGTTCCATTATAATAGAGTTCCTGCAGCTTATCAGTGTCGAGCAGTTTTCGAATAAAGCTACCGTGATTATACTGTCGCCCATCATTGCACCTAGTTCCATTGTACCAAACCATTGTAGAAACATATTTTTAGAGATGGATAGGCCTTATAATGTATAAATTTTAGATTGAGTGAAGTACTGCCATCCAGACTTTGCCTGGCTCACAAGATTGTTTTTCTTGATGAAGTCGACAACGCTGTTAAATTCTGAAACTATCTCTTTAGTTTGCAGTTCTTTAGGGTCGTAATAGACATCATAACTGAATTTATTGCTATGTCTATAATGTTATAGACCTCTGTTGTCTAAACCCAAATTTATTTGATCTTCTTAGTTTCTTTCTAATAGCAAGTAATTGATTGAAATCCTTATGCGTGTATTTTGTTCTTTCCTTGCCCCAGATTTCCAAAGCATTCACCAGTAATTTTGCTTGATATTTTTTAAGTATTAAATATGGCAATAATCTTAAGAGAATTTCTTTATGCTCAATTATATCTTTTTTAGTATAAATCCTCCAGCTACCCCTATCAACGAATCCAATACTTGTTAAACGTTTTAGCTGTCTCTTTAATAAGGTATTTTTTGAAGAAATATTTGTTTCGCACCTTATTGCATAATGAAATGTTCCTTTCTTGTAATTTCGAATTGGTATATAAAAAGAGCCATCTGAATCAATCAGTCCAGCTAAAAATGAGTATTTTATGTTATCACCGGATTTTATAATTTCAAGTGGAATTGATGTACCATTATTTGTCATTTTGAAAATTCTATTCATTAATCCATTATTCTTAAATAGAATTTCGTACTGTTTAGAGTAATTAGGGCTTTCTTTACTTCTATCATGAAGACGCATTTTAATAGACATATAAGGTCTAAATGTTTTTTCAATTATGTTTTTTATGCCAATGGCAAATTTCCTACTAGAGACTTTAATTCTAAAATATAACCCTTTATTTGGAAATACTTTTCTTCCATCTCCAAGCCAAGCTCCTATGAGATAAGCGAAGCCTTCGTTAATAGGCATCTCTTGAGGATTATTTTTAAATGTAATGTAATGTTTAGAGTTTAATTCATAAGGCACCAAAAATTTATCTGGATGTTTTTTCCAAACAAGCTTTAATCTAGTAGGATAATCTCTTATTTTACCTCCAACTTTCTTAATTCCATTAGAAATAGTATGTCTATCTGTCCAACCTGTCAGTTTTGATATTTCAAAGCAAGTATAGCCATTTTTGTAAAGACTGAGCCAATATTCCTTATCTGAAATATCTGGCTTATACCTATTTCTTTTTTTAAACTTAAACGGAATTTCCATTTTAATTAAAATTATTTTTAAAAAAGTCCCATCCAGTTTTAGCAAATTTTAATCTATATTTGGGCTTTTGTTTTATCCAATTAATGACTTTATCAAATTCTGAGGAAATATTGCTTGTTTCTTTAGGATCATAATAATAC
>CAZUSQ010000217.1:0-2516 GCA_964622655.1 uncultured Methanosarcinales archaeon | reverse complement strand
TTCCCAATGCCTGTTCCTATATTTTACGAGCATATAATGATTGACAATCAAAAAATGTCAGCTTCTATTGGAAATGTAGTTTACCCAAAAGATTGGCTTGAGGTCGCTCCTGCTGAACTATTAAGATTATTTTATAACAAAAGATTAATGACAACAAGAAGTTTTTCATGGAAGTATTTACCAAATTTGTATGATGAATACGATCATATCGCTAAAGTACATTTTGGAGATATAAAATTAGAAAATAAAAAAGAAGAATCGCATTACAAGCGATTATTTGAAGTAAGTCATGACAAAGAAGTTAAAAAGCCTATTGAACTAAGCTTTTCACATGCTGTTGTGATTGCACAAATATTTCCAGATGAAGAATCAGCAATCAAAAGCATGGAAAAAACAGGACATTATGACAAAAAAGAACATGACCAGATTTTTGAGAGATTGCACAAGGCAAAAATATGGCTCAAAAAATATGCTCCTGAAGAGCTTAAATTTGAAGTGCAAAAGCATGTTCCAAAAGATATTCAATTAACTGCAAAAGAAAAGAAAGCACTGCATGAAATTGCAGAATTATTGAAAGAAAAAGAGTATGATGAAAAAACATTGTTTAATGAGTTCTATAATGTTTCTAAAAAGTTAGAATTAAACCCACAAGATTTCTTTAAAGCAGCGTACAAAGTTTTGCTAAATAAAGAAAAAGGACCTAAATTGGCGCCTTTTATTTTGGCATTTGGGAAAGAAAAAGTGGTTAAGTTGTTTGAAGGGGTTTGAATTGGGCAGTTAATTTTAAAAACTAAGCGCCATTATCTTTAGTGATGGATGCCGCTACAAAATTTGAATTATTGAGAGAATTTTTTGATAAAGTCAATGAAAGGGACAAAGCAATTGGGAAAGGCGATAAAATTAATAGCGTTGGAGTCTATATGCCTTCTGATTTGGCTTCCATAAACAAAGGTATTGAGCAACTTGTTACTGATGGGACGATAGATCCTGCTGGATGGTTTTTGGATGCTGGCGCTGGCAAATTGCAAGTGGCTTTGCTCATAGCAGGCGTCTACGAAATCCCAACTTTGGCTGTAGAGTATGACGGGGAACTATTAATAGAAAGTTCATACTACATTCCAGAACTAAAAAGAAGGGGTTTCAATGTAAGCGCACCATTAGTAATTCAACACGGAAACTTTTTATTAGATGAAGTGTACAAAAGAGCTGGTATTAAGTTTCATGATATTGCAACAGCCATGAATTTTTACAGCGATCATCTTGGTTTGGCACGCAAAATTGCAAAGGAAGGAAAGAAAGGAACTGTTTTCATATTTCATGGTCCTGATAGAAGAGATTTTTCACCATTAAAATTTGAGAGGGAGATAATACTTCAAGAAACTTATAGAATTGATAAGTCATTATATATTTATAGAAAATAAATATCTTCAATACGACTTTAATCTCTCTACTTCCCCATAAACCCTTTTCAACGGAATTTTCTTATTTTTCGCAATCCTAACACAATCCTCATGCTCTGGCATTATATTTTTTATTCGATTGTTTAATTTCGAAATTTTAACTCTTACATTTCCATATTCTGTTTTTATTGATTTGATTTCTCTTTCAAGCTTTTTTCTTTGTGCAGGAAATATCCTTACTCCAAGCGTGGTTGTTTCGTCAAAAATAATATTGCATAATTTGTCTGTATCTTTAATATCTGCTAAAACAGTTAATTTTATTGCTGGGCGTCCTTTTTTCATTATTATGTTTGTTAAATAAGCGTCTAAAGCGCCATTTTTCATTAATTTGTCAATTACATAAGGATAAAGCTCTGGATTCATATTATCGATGTTTGTCTCAATTATATTAATTACTTCATCATTATCTTTCTTAATTTCTCCTAAAAAAACTCTCAAAACATTTGGTTGCTTCAAATCTTTTGTTCCAGCTCCATAACCAATTTTTTCAATTTTCATTAATGGCATTTCTCCAAAATTATCTGCTAAAGTTGTAATTATTGCAGCTCCTGTTGGAGTTACAAGCTCTGCTTCGATATTGTTATTATAAATTGGAACTCCTTTCAAAATCTCAGCAGTAGCAGGAGCTGGAACTGGAAATTTCCCATGTGAAAATTCAACAAAGCCATTGCCAACATTAAGCTTTGAACAATAAATTTTCTCAATGCCTAATTTTTTAAGCCCAATAATCGCACCAGAAACATCAATTATTGTATCTATTGCTCCAATCTCATGAAAATGAATTTTATTAATTGATTTATTGTGTATTTTCGATTCTGCAACTGCAATTTTATTGAATATTTTTTTAATTATATTTTTAGTTTCATTATTTAATTTTGAATTTTCAATTATTTCATTGATTTCTTTCAAATTGCGTTCTTCATGATTGTGTTTATGTTTTACAATAACATCAAATTTTGTTGAATTTATTCCATTTTTTATAATTTTTTTAGCTTTAATTCTATAATCTTTTAACTTCAATTTTTTTAATTCCTTTTTTAAAAAATTTACATCTAA
>CAZUSQ010000216.1:0-2525 GCA_964622655.1 uncultured Methanosarcinales archaeon | reverse complement strand
TCCATATTGGGTCGGCACAACTATTTCAGGATAGTCATCAGAGTCAACATTAGCAACAGAAACAGAAGCATAAGCTCCTCCATTTCCAACAATATAGCTAGTTTGATTAGTTCCATCATCACCGTCAAGAACATAAACCTTGCCTGGCCAGTCATCGTCATTATCTAACTCGTCTGCTACAATAATTTCCATATCTCCGTCTAAATCAATGTCTGCAACTGCGCTTCCACCATTGAATTTGACTCTGTAATTGACACCGTCAAACCTTGATTCAAAAGTGTAGTTCCATTTCTGGGTTATTTTGCCATTTGCATAATCATAAACAAATACTGTTCCATTTCTGTTGCCCGTTATGATTTCCTTGTTTATGTCTCCGTCAATGTTAGCTAAAGTAGGAGGAAAGTAAATGGCTCCTTCTTCGCCATTCTGAATTATGATTGGATTAGTCCATTTCCTCTTTGGCTTTCTGAATAAGGGATCTTTTGCTTCTATGCCATACATCTTAGTTAAGTCGTTATTTGAAGTTTTGTGCACCAAAGTTATAATGTCCATAATACCGTCTGCATCTATATCAGCGATAGAAGGCTTCACAACCTGCTCTGTGCCAGTACTTGCGTCCATGAAGAAATCCATTGCACTTTTTGTTTTGGTTTTGTCTGTTAAATCCCCTTTCAATAAGGTAAAACCAGTCCTTCTGTAGTCATGGTTTTCAGTTGGCCAGTCTATGTGAACAACATCCCAGAATAAACGGTATAAGCCAGCAACGGATTTCATGGAATGAGGGAGCATTGCGTTAGATTCAGCAGAAACATTTGGTCCGCTATCTGTCAAATCGTCAGTTGCTAGATAAATTGACCTGTTTATAATTCTTAAATTTTCGCTATCCCACAGAGAAATAGTAAAATTTTTTGTGGCTCCTGATAAATTAACATATTCAAAATTACCATCTACATCATCACTTGCGAAGTATTGTGTTTTTTGCGATGCATACCAGAAAAGTCTAAATAGTTCTATGTTTTGTTTATCTAAAGGAGTAGTAGGCTCAACTTCTTTCCAATTAAAGTTTGATAAATTAGGTAAGTTTTCATAATTATATTGCTTACCTTCGAAGTTTTCTCCACTCCAGTTATATGTATTTTGTAAAGTTAGGAAATTTTCACCCGTATAATCTTCCAAAACTGAATCATCTGGATTTTCTATTTCACTATCATCACAAAATAATTCTCTAAATGTATTATCGGCATGACAATCAAGCAAAACATGTGAAGGTTGAGAAGCGTCTTCTAAAAGGTGAGCTACTCTTCCTAGCCAATAATAAGACTCGTTAATGTTCCCCTTTAAATAGGATGGAATAACATTATTCGTCCATAAATCCAAAGCTCTTCTATAAGAACTTTGATAATTAAATGGTGCGTTTATACCGTCATTGTATCTTCCATTAAGTGGTGTGTCAGGATTCCAAAAATGATTAAGTGGTCTTGTTTGGTAATCTTCTTCTGCCGAGCCAGTGATTATATCATCATTTTGATTAAAATTGGGTACATTTGACGACTCTGGATTAAAATTAGTCTCTATAGAGTTGGTTAGGTGATTCTTAATTTCATTAGGAATTAATGTCCATACAAGTTTTGATTCATTAGTTATATGTTGGTGTATTTCTTGATTATCTTCCATCTTGTATCCAAAAATTAAAGAGATGTGTAATAGGAAGATCAAACTAAAAACAAAAATTGTTTTATTAAAATTTATTTTTTCCATCTGTTAGTCAATAAACTAATACATACCCCAATTATAAATCCTAAAAACAAAAATAAGACAAAATAAAAAATTGTTTGAGTTATTAAGTTATCACAAAGTAGACCACTACCACTACCTTCAAAACCACAATTATAAAGACTAATATAAAACACCGGAATGAGTGGAAAAGATAAAAATACCTTTATACTAAAAGGAATATGAATATCCAAAAATATTAAAAAAGTTGATAGAGTTAAATAATACAAACTATAAAATAAAGCACCTATTAGTCCCCCTTTTTTCCAATAACTTAACTTCTTCCACCACCCCCTAAAACTCATCTAACATCACCTAATTTTTTTATTAATAGTGCTAAAAATAATCCAATAAAATAATATACTACTAGCGTTAGTAAAATAGAAGCTAAGATTGGTAGATTTAAGTCCATATACTTTTGAAATAAATATTTAAAAAAGACAAATGGTATAAATATAATTAAACCTCCCATATCCGAACTTGATTGTTTATACAAAATAATTGTATAGATTAATATGCTACTAAAAATAAATAATCCTAAAATAAACCCTTGTTTCCAGATACTGGATTTATTCCAATAGTCTTTTATTTTGTTTATATTCATAAAGAAACACCTCCAAAATAACAATTATCAACATCTGCAATCAAAGCAGAACCCCAAATGTAAGCGTGTGTGTTGCTACATTTTTCAGTTAGCGTGTTAGAACCTATGTTATAATCCAAAACCTTGATACCATACTGCGTTGGGACAA
>CAZUSQ010000215.1:0-2526 GCA_964622655.1 uncultured Methanosarcinales archaeon | reverse complement strand
TTAAGCCAAGAATCATCAAAAACATAAACTTTATCATTCACTAAAAAACGCTTTGCGTTTTTGGTGCGAGAAAATTTTTGAATTTTCTGCACAGCAAAATCTTTGATTTTGCTTGTGCCCCTAAAATCTTCGATTTTCGTGGGTTTTACAGCGCTTAAATTTTCCCAACCTTCTCGTTTAGTAATCCATTCTTTTGGTACTTTATCTTTCATTCCACAGATTGAAATAACAATTATTTCAGGATCATAAGCTTGAATTTGCTCTTTTGTAACCTCTTTGCTATGCACACCAGCTTTTATTAAGCTGTAATCACCACCTGCCATCTTAACTAAGCTAGGAACCCAGTTGCCACTAATAGTAGGAGGCTTATGCCATTCCTCAACATAAACTCTTGGCTTGTTTTTTTTTTTTTTTTTGCTTTGAATTTCATTAAATTTATTTTTTATTAAATTTATTAATTGTAAAGTTTCTTTTTCTTTATTGATTAATTTTCCAATTTTTAAAATTGAATCAAAAACACCTTTAAGCGTAGTTGGCATCAAAGCAACAATATTCATTTTGTTTTTTCTATATTTTTCAGTTATTTTATTTTGTACAAAAGTAGATGTTAAAAGCAAATCTGGATTTAGTTTTTTTACTAATTCATCATTTATATCAAGCCAACCTCCAATTCTAGGCTTCTGCTTTGCTTCTTCAGGAAAATCACAATATCTTGTAACAGCAACTAAGCTTTCTTCTGCTTTTAATCCATATAGAATTTCTGTATTGCTTGGCGCCAATGAAATTATTTTTTTGTACGTGATCATGATTGTTGATTATTTTTTCATTTTTTGATTATTGAATGTTTTATTCAATGTTAATTTGAGGTATTATTATAATGCATTTTTTGCTGACACAGCGCAATAAATTTATCTACCATTAACATCATTTAACCAAAAAATTATTTAAAAATCATTTACTCAATGTTTTTATTATCTCTCTGCAAAAAGCTGGCAAATCATCTGGCTTTCTTGAAGTTATTATGTTACCATCAACAATAACTTCCTTGTCAAAATATTGTGCGCCTGCATTAATGACATCATCTTTTATTGCACTGATGCAAGTTACTTTTTTTCCTTTCAAAATACCAGCACTTACTAAAACCCATGGACCATGGCATATTGATGCAACAACTTTATTGCTATTATGCATTTCTCTCACAAAATCAAGAACTTCTTTATAACGCCTTAACCTGTCAGGGGCGTAGCCGCCTGGCACAATTACAGCATCAAAGTCCTTTGCTTTATAATTCTTAACATCTCCATCAACTTCAAGCGGATAACCATTTTTGCCTTTGTATATTTTCTCGCCCGTACCTGCAACAATAATCTTAGCTCCTTCTTCTGTCAGCCTTATCCTTGGATACCAAAGTTCTAAATCCTCATAATAATTTTCTGCAAAGATCAGAATTTTTTTATTTTTTAACATTTTAAAACACTTCTAGTGCGTCCAATCAAGCACAGCCCCTTTCATTCCTTTAAGCCACCTATAACATTCCAATGCAGCTTTTGCTCCATCTCCAGCAGCTATTACTGTTTGCTTGAATAGAACAGGTGTTACATCACCTGCTGCAAATATGCCTGCGCAAGATGTATTACATCGCTCATCAATTATTATTTCTTTTTTTTCATTAACTTTTACAAGATGCTGCACAAAGCTAGTGTCAATCACATAACCAATTTCAATAAAAACACCATCAATCTTAAGTATTTTTTTCTCTTTTGTTACAATATTTTCAACTTCAATACCTTCAATATTTTTTTCACCAACTATTTTGGCAACAATGCTATTAAGCACAAGTTCAATGTTATTATGATTTTTCAATTTCTCTACAGTTATTTCATCTGCATTAAATTTATCTCTTCTATGAAGTAAGTAAACCTTTTTTGCAATTGTTGCTGACTCCAAGGCACCTTCAACAGCTGAATTGCCGCCGCCAATAATAGCAACGTCTCTATTTTTATATAATGGTAAATCACAAGTTACACAAGTGCTTACACCTCTGCCCATGAATCTTTCCTCACCCTCAATGCCTAAGCTTTTTGGTACTTTTCCATAAGTAAGTATCAATGCTTTGCAATCATAAGTCTCTCCACTAGCCAACTCTATCCTAAAACTATTATCAATCTTATCGACCTTAACTACTTTGCCCATAACAAGCTCTGCTCCAAAGCCAATCGCTTCGTTCTGAAATCTTCTCATCAACTCAACACCATGCATTACTCCTGAACCAGGATAATTCTCAATATGGCTTGTTAAATTTGTTTGTCCGCCTATATCTATACTAACTATCAAAGTCGTAAGCTTTTTTCTACATGTGTAAATTGCAGCTGTCAATCCTGCTGCTCCTGCTCCCACAATGATTACATCGTACATAAGTTTTAGAAAAAATTAGTATTTTAAAAAGGTTGTTATCAATTTTCTATAAAAATCGAAAAGTTTAAATAGCGGTATATCATACCTATATTATGTCAGAGCTTGTCTTCC
>CAZUSQ010000214.1:0-2536 GCA_964622655.1 uncultured Methanosarcinales archaeon | reverse complement strand
TTCAAATAATCAATTTCTGTCTTTTTGCCTTTAATCAAGTCTTGCAGCATTGAGGAAATATTTCTTGAATTTTTAAATGCCTCATTAATTGTTTTAACAAAATCAATATTAAATTTTATCTTATCTTTTTTTGCAACTTTAAGGCATTCATCGACTATTAATTTCTTTATTGGATTAAGATTTTCATCTGCAATTCCCTTATTTTCTACTCTTAAAATAGCAGTAAGCGGGTTAAGCACACAATTCAAAATAAGCTTTTTCCACATATCTTTTTTTATATTTTTAGAAACATGTGCATTTAAGCCGCATAGCTTGAAATTTTTAGCTATTTCATAACTTTTTGAATTTTTCTCAATTGCAGTGTAGCTATAATTTTTATAGTCAATAACACCAGGCTTTAAAAAAATAGCTCCAAAATTTGTAATTCCTCTAAGCACTAAACATCTTTTTCCAACAATTTCCTTTACAATATTTTCACTATACAATCCATTCTGCAAACAAAGAATTATTGTATCTTCTTTTATCAAATTTTCAATGCCATTTATTGCTTTTTTACTGTCATGTACTTTTGTTGTTAATAGTATAATAGTATTTTTATCAATTTCTTTGATTTTTGTGGTTGCTTTTATTTTGTATGTCTTATTTTCTAAACCAACAATTCTTAATCCGCCTTTGTTTATTTTGTCAACATGTTGTTTATTTCCAACTAATATTACATCATTTAACTTTGATAATTTCGCTCCATACAAGCTTCCAATTGCACCCGCACCTAGAACTATTATGTCCATTTTTAGAAAACTCATAGTTTGTTATTTATATTGTTTTTGATTTTACTAAGTTTTACAAAGATTTAAATAGAATTAATTTTTTAATATACTTTATGAAAAAAGAGGAATTGATAAAGATTGAAGAAGAAGAGCACAAAAGATACCATAGAAGAATAATTTATGTAGTTATTGTAATATTATTGTTTCTGTTTGGTGGCGCGACTTTCTATTATTATGTTGAAGATTTGCGTTATATAGATGCATTATATCTTTCAGCAGCAACAATGACAACTGTTGGTTATGGTGATATAACCCCTAAAACAGATGCTGGAAAAATATTTACAATAGT
Source organism: uncultured Methanosarcinales archaeon (assembly GCA_964622655.1). Lineage (GTDB taxonomy): Archaea > Nanobdellota > Nanobdellia > Woesearchaeales > GW2011-AR4. The sequence goes on along the minus strand of CAZUSQ010000214.1, from coordinate 1,420 downwards.
ATATGTATTTGCAGGTGTTGCAATTGCTTTATATGGCTTATCTATTGTGGCTTCTCACTTTGTTGAGGTAAGGGAAGAATTTTGGTTGGAAAGGCTCGGAAGGATAAAATTAAAGTATCATCCAAAAACTTTTTGGGAAAGAATAAAGAATTTGCTTAACTTCGAATCTGAAAAATTAGTCAAAGAATATGAAGAATCTACAAGGAAAAAATAATTATTCAACCAAAATAGCAACTTTTCCTGGCAATGATTGCTTAGCCTTAATTTCTTTTGCTTTTTCAGAAATTATAACCTCAACTTTGCATTTAAATTCGTCTGCATACCTGTCAGAGGCATCATTTAACGAATGAAATTCAGTTTCTTGATTCAATACAATTTTTGGAATTTTAGTCTCATCATTTAAAATTTTTGGAATAAGCTTGCTTATTTCATGACTATAAATCTTTAAGTCAGTACTCATTAATGCTTTAACTATCTCATTTTGATTTCTAGTTTTGCCCATTTCATTTTTTAAAGCTTCCATAAAGTCATATTTCCATTTGTCTGCAACAAATAATTTTATCGCCTTTGGCTTTTCTATCTTTGCCAATTTTAAAATTTCAATAATATCCCTTCTTGTATTTTCGACAAGCATAGCAATTGCCTCTGCCCTTTTATCGATTTTATTTTCATCGTAACCTGGCCATTTTTGCAAAGAAGCAAATCCTTCACATTTTATAATGTGCCAAATTTCCTCACTTAAATGAGGAGTAAAAGGCAACATCATTAAAGCAAGATTTTTTATTGCAGTGCCAAAAATCTCTTTGTTCTTTTCTTTATATTTTTGCAAAACATCTACAAACTCCATTATTTTTCCTATTGCAAGCGAAAATTCAAAATTTTCAAAATGTTCTGTAACATTTTTTATTGTAAGGTGCATTTTGCTTAATACATATTTATCTTTGTCATTTAATTTATGCTCGTCATAATGTTTTAAAGAGATATTGTCAAGACTATCATTTACAAGATTATAAACTCGATTCAAAAATCTAAAACAGCCGTTAACACCTCTATCACTCCAATCAAGTTCTTTTTCAGGCAATGCAGCAAACAAAATAAATAATCTTGCTGTATCTGGCCCATATTTTTCGCTTATCTCAGCAGGATCCACAACATTACCAAGGCTTTTACTCATCTTTGCTCCATCCTTAATAACCATTCCTTGTGTTAAAAGCCTTGCAAATGGCTCATCAACTGTTGCCAATCCTAAATCCCTTAATGCTTTTGTAAAAAACCTTGCATAAAGCAAATGCAAGATTGCATGCTCAATGCCACCGATGTATTGATCAACAGGCATCCAATACTCTGCAATTTCCTTATCAAAAGGCTCTTTCTCATATTTAGGTGAGCAATATCTTAAGAAATACCAAGAGCTGTCTAC
>CAZUSQ010000213.1:0-2559 GCA_964622655.1 uncultured Methanosarcinales archaeon | reverse complement strand
AGCATAAAGCAATGCCGGAGCTAAGTACAAACCCTGCCAGCCAATAGTATGGAAAGTAGGTATATAAAATTATCGAAAATGTGAGCTGTTAATTTAACGAGTGGTATAGTCGGCAAACCCTTACCTTGTAATCTTATTTATTTTCCATATCGTAAATAACCACTGGACATCTGAATTTTAACCCTTTACAGCGTCTATAAAGGCATAATTTTGAACAATTAAAAGGCGTTTTTCTCGTCGAGCCACTGGACATTTGTGCCTAAAATATTTAAAGTAGCTCTGCTTAATTATTGGTAGAAAAGTGAGCCAAAGTGCTTTAGACACTCTGGCTCGGAGACTTAAAATGCAGTCAAGCAAATCAAGTCCAGATGAGCAAAAGACTTCTGGCAATATAAAAGTTTCGTGTGTTTTCTGCAAAAGCAGAAATTATGTGAAATGGGGCAAAAGGAAAACTCAAGATAGAGGCATTATTCAAACCTATAAATGCCAAGATTGTGGCAAGAGATTTACAAATAATGAAGGATTTTATCGAATGAGAAACCATGAAAGCAAAATAACAGAAGCGATTGACTTATACTTTTCCAATTTAAGCAGTCGCAAAGTGCGAAACCATTTCAGGCGACATTTGCCTAAAAATACAAGTCATGTAAGCGTTCTTAATTGGTGCAGGAAGTATGTCTTGAAAGTAACCAATTATACAAATACCTTAAATCCAAATTTATCAGGCAAATTTTACGCTGATGAAACCGAAATTGATTGCGAAAGGCGAAATGATATTTTTTGGTGTGCTATTGATTGGGATACTCGTTTTATCAATGCAACGCATTATAACACAACAACGCAGGATTTGGAAAACGCTACTGAATTTATGCAAAAGATAAAACAGAGCAAGAGATTGCCAAAGTATGTTCAAACTGACGCTGGAGTTTTTTATCCGACTGCTTTTAGGAATGTATTTTATTCAAGATATAAAGAGCATAAGGTTGAGCATATAGTAATCAACCACAGCAAGACAGGAAAATATAATGTAAGGATTGAAAGCGTGTTTATGAAAGTCAAAGATAGAGTAGATGATTTTAGAGGATTAAAGGCTTTGTGGAGTTCACCTATATTACTACAGGGAATAATTTTACAGCATAACTTTATAGAAGCACACACAACGACAGGACAAGTGCCTTCAGAATTGGCAGGGTTGAAGTTAGATTGTGGTGTTAATAGGTGGTTGGGATTGATTAAGTTAGCTTCTACAACTTAAATTAAAAAATCACAAAATCCATATGTTTTTTCTACAGATTGTTTATGCTCAACTATCATAGTTCTGGCTTTATGAAACATATCTTGTAAATCTTTACTATCTTTTATTATAATACTCATTTCGTGTTTGTATGGATTTTGCTCTATTAATACTCCCTTATCTGAACCAGCTAAAATGGTTTGTTTTTTGTCTGCACTGTCTAAAATATAATTTATTTCATTCTCTCTTTGAAGAATCTCATAAAATTTAAGGCGTAGTGTTGAATTTTTTATTTTTCCCTTTATTATAGCATCATTAAGAGTATCTACAAAAAAGAATTTACCATAAGGAAAATGCTCTCCAATCGAATATCCCTCCTCATTATCTACAATATAATTAGCTAAGTTAGTGTTTAAATCTAATTCAAAATCTATTGCTTCTAACTGATTTATATACTCATTTCTATCTTTTATTTTATTAGTGCAACCATCATGTATAAAAAAACCTAAAGCCAAAAAAATAGAGACTATTGTAGCTATATCTGCCAAAAATCTGGTATCTTTATACAATTTAATCTTTTTTGTCAATTTTTATCTTAAAAAAGAGAAGTTATGCTTATTTTTAAATATTGTTAGAGACCTGACGTTTACTTTACAGCTCAATTAAATTGTCTACTTTTCATGTTGATAATGCCATACAACTATTATAATTAAAGAGATGAGAAAATATAAACCACCCGCAAATATACCTAAAACTGCAAGTGTGTCGTTAATAATAGTTATATTTAATCCAAATCCAAGAAAACAAGCACCTATAAATATTAAAGCACCCCATAAATTCAATTTAAAACTATTTCTTATAAATCTGTATTTTGAACTTATTTTATCCACTTTAAAAATTATTTCAATAGTATCAGATGGAGTATACGCTTTATTGGAATGTTCATCCGCTATTTTTTTATATAAACCTTTTTCAAATTCAATGTAATCTTTTTTAGCATTTTTCAAATATAATAAGAATGTCCCAATATAGATTGCTATACTACCTAACAATAAACGCACATATAAATTGGTATAAAAAATTTGAATATCCACATTAATCAAACTCCAATATATTCAATGATGCTAAAATACCGATTGCAAATATTATTCCTACTAAACCTATTATTATATTAAATATAACATCTCTAATGTAAAGGTAAGATAAAGAAAAACCAAAAAAAAATGATAATATTAGCGACCATACTATTATCAACACTCTATCCTTCTTTTTCATAGGAAATTCATTAAAATCCCTATTATATAAACTTTTCTCTGCTTTGCTCA
>CAZUSQ010000212.1:0-2561 GCA_964622655.1 uncultured Methanosarcinales archaeon | reverse complement strand
CCAGCATAATTAGTAAGCATCATTTCCTTTACTTCCTCAATATTTTTTGTTTGAGGCAAAACCCAGCCAAGCTTTATGTATGCTGTCTCCGGAAGCATGTCCTCCACAAAGATGCAATTAAGTTCAACTGATAATTTTCTTAAAGGAGTGTAAACATAAGGATGGACTCTGCCATAGATTGTTTGAGGAGCAATAACAACAGGAACACCATTATCAACAAGCTCTTTTATTTTTTTGACAAGTGAATATTTTGGACTAATTGTTGATACATTCCCAAGCCCTGTTGCAGCAATCACAATTCCCTTATATTTTTCCTTTCTATAATAATCTAGTATTTCTGGAGCCATTCCGGGATAAACATAAAGCAAAGCAGTTTTATGCTCGAATTTGTCATCAACAATAACTTTTTGATTATTTCTTTTATTATAATTAGAATTCAAAATCTCTATTTTTCCATTTTCATAGACTTTTGCAAGAGGCAATTCATTTATCGGACGAAAAGCATCTCTTCTGCTTGTGTGCATCTTTCTTACTTTAGTGCCTCTATTAAGAATGCAATAATTATCATCACTTGTTCCATGCAGGCATGTAACAACAGCAGCACCATCAAACTTTGAAGCTGCATGCACCGCACACAACAAATTAGAAAAAGCATCTGAAGAGCCTCTATCTATGCTTCTCTGTGAAGCTGTAAAAACAACAGGCTTGTTCAAATTTCTAAGAAAAAATGACATAGCAGCTGTTGAAAAATGCAAAGTATCTGTGCCTTGAGTTACAATAACACCATCAACTTCACCATCATTAAGCTCTTTTGCAATTCTTCTTGCCATCAATTGCCACTCCTCAGAAGCCATGTCCTCACTATAAACACCCATTACTTTCTCTGCTTTCAGGTTTGCAACATTTTTTAACTCAGGAAGCATTTCAACAAAATCTTCTGCTGTGTAATCTGCATAAACTCCACCTGTTTTATAATCAACTCTTGAAGAAATTGTACCTCCAAATGAAAGAATCGAAACAGTTGGCAATCCCTTTTTATGGCTTAACTTATGCTTTTCCTCTTTCTTTTTTTCATATTTTTTAACAACTTCAATCTTTTTTACTTTTTTATTTTCAATTCCAATATTGTAGCCATTGTCCAATTTTATTATTGTATGGTCTTTCTCAAAAATCTCAGGCCTTGGCATAAGAATTCCTTCATAGGTTTGTTCATCTGTATAAACTTTTACAACATCACCATACTCAGGTTTCATAACTTAAATGTTAGAATAAGTTTATTTAAAGGTTTTGATGAATTTATTAAACTATTATTTATTAACCCAATTATAAACTAATGCAAAAACAATTCCTAAAATTAAGCCACCTAAAAATAAAGCAATAATTCCAACAACAAATGAGGCTATTGTAATTACTGGTGGATTGATTGTTATCATTTTATATACAACTTTATTTGAAATATTCACGATAAAATTTGGAAACAACAACAAGACTATAGTTCTAATTGTATAAAGAATTGCAAGCATTATACCTAATGTCAATCCAATTGACAAAGGTTTTAGTTTTGGCATCTTGTTTTTTATATTTAATTAATTTTTTTCAATCCGCCTTCGGCAAATGCTTGTGCTCGGGCTCGCTTTCCTGTCATACCGCTCGCCCTCGCCTATACATTTAACGCAGTCAGGCACACTTTCCTGAGCTGGTAGCTGAACGCGAGCATGCGAGCGAGTTGAAAGCGAGCTTGCTCGATTTCTCGCAAGCAACTTTCTCGCATGCAACTTTCCCAAATCGCATTTGCAGATGTTGGGAAGCGACGTTTTTTTATTTTAATGTTTTATTGAATTTTGAATTAATGAATGACGTTAATAATCAAATTTTTTACCCCATATAGCCAGGCTTTTCATCAATCATCTGCTTTGCCCTTGCTGCTGTAAAGTGCTCCTGCAACTCTTCATAAGCCCTTTCAACATCTTTTGTTATGCTTGGCCTTACCTTTTCAAGCGCTTTTTCAAAATGAATTAAACCAATTTCTCTCGATTCAATGTTTTCTCTCAAAGCCAATATTGCGGCTTCCCTGCACATTGCTTCTATATCGGCTCCAACATACCCATCTGTCTTATTAGCAAGATACCTCAATAAGTCATCCCTAGATTTTATATCTTCTTTACGAGCTACTTTTTTATCTATGTTCTTGATGTCGGAAGATGAAACTGGTTCGTCACCAGCCATTCTGCTTAAAATCTTATTTTTCTTCTTTTCTCCCTCATCTTCAAATTCACTGCCAGAGCCAGTTACTGACTTTACAGCAACCATTCTCTTTTGTTTGATTTTTTCTTCAAGTTCAACAGCTATCGGCATCCCTTTTGTATGCACTTTAAATATCTCAAGCCTTGTTTGCTCATCAGGCACATGCGTTAAAATCATCCTGTCAAATCTGCCTGGCCTTAGCAAAGCAGTGTCAACAATATCTGGCCTGTTAGTTGCTGCAATCACAACAACATCATGCAAGTCCTCTAAGCCATCAATCTCTGTAAGCAATTGATTGACTACTCTTTCGCTTACAT
>CAZUSQ010000211.1:0-2563 GCA_964622655.1 uncultured Methanosarcinales archaeon | reverse complement strand
ATTGTATTATAAAAGGTAAAGTTAAAAATTCAATAATAATGGACAAAACAATTATAGATAAAAATTCTATAGTTGAAAATTCCGTTATTGGCGAAAATTCTTACATTAATGGCAAGATATCAAATTCAGTAATAGCAGATAGTGTAAAAATAGAAAATTCAACTATAAAGAATTGCAAAATATGGCCAAACAAAAAGATTTCAAATAAATCGATACAAAAAGATGTTATATGAAAGCAGTTATTAGCAAAATAAAAGGTTTTCATATTTATACATTCGGTATACTTAGAAGACTATATGATTGGGTTCTTTCATGGGCGCATAAGAAATATTCTTCTGCAGCTTTATTTGTTCTTTCATTTGCAGAAGCTTCTTTCTTTCCAGTCCCTCCTGATGTTTTGCAAATGGCATTGTCTGTTTCAAGGCCCAAAAAATCTTTTTTTTACGCATTAATATCTTCTATTGGCTCTGTTTTGGGAGGCATTTTTGGATATTTTATTGGTTTATTTCTTTTTGATATTATAGGAATATTCATAATAAACACACTTGGCTACCAAGCACAATTTCAAACTGTAGGAAATCTTTACAAATCATACGCATTTCTAGCCATACTTACAGCAGCCTTTACCCCAATTCCTTACAAAGTATTCACAATAGCAGCAGGGTTCTGGCAGGTTGGACTGCTACCTCTAATAACTGCTTCTATTTTAGGAAGAGGTGCAAGGTTCTTTTTAGTCGCATCATTAATCTATTTATTTGGTCCTAAAATAAAAGAATTTATTGACAAATATTTCAATTTGCTCACCATAATATTTTTTGCTTTAGTAATAATAGGATTTATTGCAATAAAATATCTTTTATAAAATAAGAATGAGAAAAATCAATGATATTATAATATTAATAATAGGAATTTTGCTTTTTCTTGTTTCTTATAAGTATGACCAACAGATAAATTTATTTTTTGAAGGTATAAAATTTCCAATATTTGATGCTATTTTTAGCATAATTACAAATTTTGGTGTAGTTGTGTTAGTGATGTTAGTTGTACCTTCTTTTATTTTTTACAAGAAAAACAAGAAATTAATCTATTTATTATTTTTAACTTTTATTGCTTCTTTTATTTTAGCTTTTATCATTAAATTAATTTTTCTAAGACAAAGACCAATGGAAGCTTTTACTTATCCTTTTCTTAACATAATTAATTACTCATTTCCAAGCATGCATGCTATGGTTATTTTTTCTTTATTGCCAATATTAATTAAATATTCACCCAAGCAAAAATTTTTTTGGGTTTCATTTGGTTTATTAGCAACATTTGGCAGAATATACTTTGGCTTTCATTTCTTGAGCGATGTTGTTTTTGGTGCATTATTTGGTTATTTTGTTGGGGACTGGTTGTTGGAGCTATATGAAAAGGGAAAACTATGGAAGTAAATAATTTTGAGTTAAATAGACAGCTTTTTCATATTTTTTTAGGCATGGTGATTGTTTTATTATTGAGATTTGGTTTTCTTAATAAAGAATTGATATTGATAGTTATTATAATAGGACTTATTTTATCTTACTTAAGCAAAAAGATAAGAATTCCAATAATATATGAATTACTTGAAAAATTTGAAAGGGCTGAAGATCTTAAAAAATTTCCAGGCAAAGGAATAATTTTTTATTTTATCGGAGCATATATTGCTTTGCTATTATTCCCGAAAGAAATAGCAATGGCTTCAATAATGGTGCTGGCATTAGGCGACTCAATTTCACATCTTTATGGATTGCATTTTGGCAAGATAAAACAACCATTCTCAAAAACCAAGTTTTTAGAAGGCACAATTGCTGGCTTTGTTGCAGGATTTTTAGGTGCTTTAGTTTTTTTGCCATGGTTTGAAGCTGTTTTGGCTTCTTTAGCTGCTATGATTGTAGAAGCTATTGAGATAAGACTTGGCACTCAGCAAGTTGATGACAATTTGATAGTGCCTTTTGTTGCTGGAAGTGTTATTTGGTTGGTTAGATTGTTTTAAGCAATACTTTTATAAACAAATATGCTTTATCCTTTGGCTTTTAAAAATGCTAAGCGAACAACTAAAAGAAGTATTTTTGAAGAACAAAGACCCTTTTACAGACATACTTGGGCAGGAAGATGCAAAGCAAGGCATTAAGTCAGCTTTGCTTATGAACAGGCACATCATAATAGTTGGAGCTCCTGGAATTGGAAAGACAACATTAGCAAAAAACATAGCAAAATTATTGCCAGATATGGAAGTTATTGAAGGCTGCAGCTATCATTGCATGCCTAGTGAGCCAATTTGTCCTTCTTGCAAGCAAAGCAAAAAGCATAAAATTGTAAAGCTGCAGGGTATTAAACGCTTTATCAGAATTCAAGGCTCGCCTGATTTGACAGTAGAAGATTTGCTTGGTGATATTGATCCAATTAAAGCATTAAAGTTTGGTCCTTTAAGCTTGGAAGCGTTTACACCAGGCAAGATATTCAAAGCCAACAATGGCATTTTGTTTTTTGACGAGCTAAATAGATGTCCTGAAAAACTGCAAAATGCAATGCTGCAAGTTTT
>CAZUSQ010000210.1:0-2566 GCA_964622655.1 uncultured Methanosarcinales archaeon | reverse complement strand
ATAGAAGAAGAACTTGGAAGAAAAGCAAAGTTTGCTAAACGAAGATGAAAAATCCATTTATTACCTTAACAAGCGATTTTGGAGTTCAGACACAAGGTATTGGTATTATGGAAGCTGTTGCTTTGGAGATTAATCCAGAAGCTCATGTACTACACTTAATGCATGGCTTGCCTGATTTTAATTTGTTCTATGCTGCAAGGACAATGGAGACAATAAATTATATGCCTGTTGGTTATCATGTTTGTGTTGTTGATCCTGGCGTTGGAACAAAAAGAAAACCCATAATTATAGAAACAGGAAGAGGTGACTTTTTAATTGGTCCAGATAATGGTGCATTAATTCCTGCAACAAGATTTCTTGGTGGATTAAAAAAGGTTGTAGAAATAACTAACAAAAAATACATGAGGCAGCCTGTAAGCCCTGTGTTCCATGGAAGAGATATTTTTACACCAGCTGCAGCTTATCTGTCAAAAGGAGTTAAAATAGAAGAATTTGGAAAAAGGTTAAATCCAAAAAAGTTAACCAAAGCACCATACGAAGAAGCAGAAATAAATGGAAATACAATAAGAGCAAAAGTTATATCAATCAATAAATTTGGTTCATTGCATTTAAATATAATGCAACCTGTTTGGGATAAATTTAAAGTGAAGATTGGAGCTAATTTAACATTAAAAATCAAAAATAAGACTACAAACATTCCTTTTTTCACAACTTTTGGTGATGTGTCGAAAGGTAAACCATTAATATTCAAGGATGACTATGGAAGGATGGAAATTGCAATAAATCAAGGATCTTTTACAAAAAAATATTCTATAAAAATTGGAGATGATGCAGTGATAAGGAAATGAAAAAAATAATTCTTATAATATGTGATGGATTAGGCGATTTGCCTATAAAAGAATTGGGAAATAAAACTCCATTAGAAGCTGCTCATAAACCAAATATGGATAGAATGGCAAAAGAAGGAGTCAATGGTATTATGTATGTTCTTGGAAAGGGTGTAAGACCAAATAGCGACAAAGCCCATTTAACATTATTTGGTTATGATTTGAAAAAAGATTATCCTGGGAGAGGCCCAATTGAAGCATCTGGGCTTGGAATTAAGCTTGAACATGGTGATGTTGCAATAAGGGCTAATTTAGCTACTGTTGATAAAGAATTAAGAGTTAAAGACAGAAGAGCTGGCAGGATAGAAGACACAAGCCCTTTTGTCAAAAAATTGGATGGAATAAAGATGAATGGCGTGAAATTTATTGTAAAGCCTGGAACTGGATATAGGGTGGCAATTGTGATGAGGGGCAAAGGTCTAAGCGACAGAATATCCAATTCTGATGTTCATTATGTTACTGAAGATAAAGTTGTTGAAGATTGGTTTAATCACAAGGTTAATACTGTAAGACCATTAGATAAAACCAAAGAGGCAAAGCTTACAGCAGATGCATTGCAAAAATTCCTAGAAAAAAGCCATGAAATTTTTGAAAAAAATCCATTGAATGATAAAAGAGAAAAGCAAGGTAAATTAAGAGGGAATTATCTATTAACAAGAAGTCCTGGGTATTATAAAAAATTAAATACCTTTAATGAGAGATATGGATTAAAAGCCTGTTGCATTGCAGGAGCTGGCTTGTACAAAGGCTTAGGTGCAATTGCAGGAATGGATTTGATATATGTAAAAGGTACAACAGGACTGCCGAACACAAATGTTCAGGCAAAAATAGAAGCTACAAAAAAGCACATTAAAAACTACGATTTTGCTTATGTCCATATTAAGCCGACTGACATTTATGGCGAAAATGGTGATTATGAAGGAAAAAAGAAATTTATTGAAAAAATTGACAAGGCAATTGGTATACTAAAATACTTTAAAGGTTTGATAGTTCTAACAGCAGACCACTCTACGCCATGCAGCCATAAGGATCATTCAGCTGATCCTGTGCCTGTGCTAATTCATGGAACAAATGCAAAGCCAGACAATATAAGTAAATTTGGAGAAAACGAATGCAGAAAAGGCAGCTTAGGCACTTTATTAGGAAAAGATTTGATGAAGGTTATATTGAAATTGGCTAAAAATTAATTTTAAAAATAATCAACAAAAAGTTTATAAATATTAAAAATCTTGATAATAAAAGTAAGATGAGCGATATAACTAACCAATTTTTAGAAGAAAGAGAACAAGCTGCTTTAGAAGAGTGGTTTAGAACTGAAGAAGACAGGTTACACAGAGAATTTAGAAGATATGAGATAGAGGGGTGGATTTTTGGTATTTTATTTAGTTTAGTAGCATTATCAGGTAAATCTTACATGTCAGCAAATGTGCCTACTCATCAAGCTCGTATAACTCCTAGTAATATCGAGATTATGTCGCATCAAGATGGTATGAAGAGAAACCAAATATTAAAAACAGCAGATGGAAGGAGATATTTAATGGGGTATGACCCTAAAACCAACAGGTTTAGTTTGGTTCCGTATCCGCAAAGTTCAAATAGGTAAGCGAAATTTATTAAATTTTTTTTAGCCTTTTTTGTTGGTGTATAAATCTATAATCTACTTTCTATAAAACCTAGCA
>CAZUSQ010000209.1:0-2567 GCA_964622655.1 uncultured Methanosarcinales archaeon | reverse complement strand
ACATCAACTGGCAAAACAATTTTTTTGTTTTGCAACAATTTTTTTGCTAAATCAATATAATCTGCTTCCCATTTTGAATTGCCAACATTTTTGCTTTGAGCTTTAAAAAAGGTAAAAATCATTGCTCCTCCTATCAGCAATTTATCAACTTTTGTCAGTAAATTTTCTATTACCTTTATTTTGTCAGAAATTTTTACGCCCCCAAGCAAAGCAATAAATGGTTTGTCTGGGTTTTCCATAGCCTTGCCCATAATTCTTAATTCTTTTTCAACAAGAAAGCCAACAGCAGATTTTAAATGCTTAGTTACACCATAAGTTGATGCATGTGCTCTATGACAGGTTCCAAATGCGTCATTAATGTAAAGCTCTGCAAGTTCAGCTAATTGTTTTGAGAAATTTTCATAATTTGTTTCTTCTTCTGGATGAAATCTTAAATTTTCTAAAAGAATAACATCACAATCATTCATTTTCATTATTTCTTCTTTAACATCTTCACCAACACAATCGTCTAATTTTTTCACTTTTTTATTTAATAATTTGCCTAGCTTTTCAGCAACTTTGTCCATCCTTAAAGATTCGACAACTTTTCCATCTGGCCTGCCAAGATGTGAGCAAATAATGACTTTTGCATTTTTACTAAGAAGATATTTTAATGTAGGCAATGTTTCTCTTATTCTTTTGTCATCCATTATTTCATTAGTTTTTTTATCTAATGGCACATTATAATCTACCCTCACAAGAACTCTTTTTCCTTTTACATCCAAATCATTAAGAGTAAAAAATTTTTGCATAAGAATGTGAATTTATAATATTTTTAAAAGGTTTTGGTTTTAAATAGATTTAAAAATAATATGATATAACTTAACTAAATGGGGGGCTTGGAAAGACGTATTGCTATAATAGGCGCTGCTGGGATGCTTGGTCATGCCATAAGGAAAGTATTTCCTAAAGCGCTTGTTTTTGATATTGCATATCCTGGAATGTACAGATTAGATATCACCAAAATAGACGACCTAAAAGAAAAACTAAGAGCTTTTAGAGAACAAGATCTAGTGATAAATACTGCTGCTTTCACAAAAGTTGATGAAGCTGAAACTGAAGTTGGTGGAAATAAAAGTTATGGAATAGATGTAGTGGGTCCAATTAATTTGGCTCATCTATCGAGAACACAAGGTCTCAAGATAGTACATTACAGCACAGCATTTGTTTTTGATGGAAAAAAAGGCAATTACAATGAAAGTGACGAAACATGTCCATTAAATAACTACGGAGCACATAAATTAGAGGGAGAGGGTCAAATTTTAGGTGCAAATGGATTGGTGTTAAGAACAGACACTTTATATGGCCCAAATGGTCCAGACAATTTTGTTGATGCAATAGCTAAAAAGGCGCGAGAGCAAGAAGTTATCCCAGTTGTTAATGACCAGATTTGCTCACCAACTTATACTTATGATTTAGCTGCAATAACACGTGCCTTGGTAGAAAAGGGTGAAGCTGCAAATGGATCAAAAATTTATCATGCTGTAAACCAAGGCGCTGTATTAAAAGCAGAATTAGCTAAGGAAGTACTTAGAATTTTAGGTTTATCTAATGAATTACAAGAAATTTCTACCGAAGAATACAACAAAAGATTTAGGGTTGGCACAGCAACAGCTCAAAGACCTAGAGATTATTCGCTTTCAACTGGTAAACTTATTGAGTTGGGCATAACCCCTAGAGAATGGAGGGTTGCACTAATTGATTATCTGAAGTGAGATTAAAAACTAAGCAAAGGTTTTTAAAATTAGCATTAGTCTTATTTAAATTATGAGAGTATATCACACTTTAAATTTAGGTGAAGATTGCAATATAAGTGGGGTTAGTGATGGCTTACCATTGAAGACAGCTAGAGCGATGACTAATAAATTACTACCTGATGAAAGATTACACTACCATCTTACAGGGTACGAGTATTATCTTATAATTAAAGGAGTGTTAAGAATAAGAGTCGGAGACAAAACTTTAGAAGCTCGAACAGGGGATATGGTGGTAGCAGAGCCGAAAGAACCCCATAGAATTGAGGCTATATTAGAAGATGCTGATTATTTTGTCGTAAATACTAATCCAGACCCTTTAGATAAAATAGTTTTGGAGTAAAAATCATTTTAAACTATCAACGGCACAAAAACAATTGCAACAATTGACATTAGCTTGATTAAAATGTTTAAGCTTGGCCCTGCTGTATCTTTAAATGGATCTCCAACTGTGTCGCCTACAACTGCTGCTTTATGTGCTTCACTTCCTTTGCCGCCAAAATTGCCTGCTTCAATATACTTTTTTGCATTATCCCAAGCGCCTCCTGAATTAGCCATAAATATTGCAAGAGAAAACCCAGTTACAATTGAGCCAACTAGCAAGCCACCTAAAGCTTGCAATCCAAAAACATAGCCGACAATTATAGGAGAAAATATTGCTAATAAAGAAGGCACAATCATCTGCTTCAATGCGCTTCTTGTGCTTATTGCAATGCATTTATTGTAGTCTGGCTTTGCCTTTCCTTTCATCAAGCCTTTTATCTCCTTAAATTG
>CAZUSQ010000208.1:0-2578 GCA_964622655.1 uncultured Methanosarcinales archaeon | reverse complement strand
AAAACAGGGACATGCGAGTGAGCGAAGCGAACTCGCTCACATTCCTCTGGTTTTTGCTATGTCCAAAACCACGCTACGTACTTCCTCAAAAATGCATTGCATTTTTGAATGTGCTCGGAAATCCTTTTAGGATTTACCGACATAGTGCGTAGTGTTTTTGGCATATAATCAATGGTAGAAAAGTTTATTGTGTTAGGAAGAAATTTAACATTACTAAATTACATTTAATTAAAATCAAATACAAACATACCAAAGTTAATAATGCAAAAACAAAAATTAAAATTGAAATAATAAATTCATTAAATAAAACATGGCTAGAAAGAAGAAAGATGAACAACAAGATTTGCCTCAACAACCAGTTCTTAATATTGGGATGGTTGGCCATGTTGACCATGGAAAAACAACTTTGCTTGAAAGGTTAAGCGGCAAATGGACAGACACTCATTCTGAAGAGCTAAAAAGAGGAATTACAATTAGGCTCGGATATGCTGATGTTACTTTTAGAAAATGTGGAAAATGCAAAGGAGCAAAAGCTTTTACAATAAAAGAAATTTGCCCAATTGATAATTCCAAAACAAAGCCATTAAGGAAAGTTAGCTTTGTTGATGCTCCAGGTCATGAATCTTTAATGGCGACTATGCTTAGTGGCGCAACAATTATGGATGGCGCCTTCTTGTTAGTTGCAGCTAGTGAAGAATGCCCTCAGCCACAGACAAGAGAGCATTTGATGGCTCTTCAAATTATAGGTGTTAAGTATGTAATAGTTGTGCAAAATAAAATAGACTTGGTAAATGAAGAGCAAGCTCTTAAAAATTATGAGCAGATAAAGCAATTTATTAAAGGAACTGATTATGAAAATGCACCAATTATTCCAATTTCTGCTCAGCATCGTGTTGGATTAGATTTTTTAATGCAAGCAATTGATGAGCACATACCAACACCTGTTAGAGATCCAGATAAAGAACCAATAATGCTCGTTGCAAGAAGCTTTGACATAAATAAGCCTGGCATAACTCCAGATAAGCTAGTTGGCGGTGTTCTCGGAGGAAGCTTAAAGCAAGGCCTACTTAAAGTTGGCGATACTATTGAAATAAGACCAGGAAGAAAAATTATTGAAAAAAATCAACAGGTTTGGAAGCCATTAACTGCAGAGATAGTAAGCCTAAATTCAGGCGGTGCTAATCTTGAATCAGTTGCACCAGGTGGCTCAATCGGAGTTTTAACTTCTCTAGATCCTTCAATTGTGAAATCTGACCAGCTAACTGGCTCTTTGGTAGGAATGCCTGGAAAACTGCCTAAAGTGTGGAACGATTTAAATTTAGATGTGCATTTGCTTCAGCGAGTTGTTGGCACGAAAGAAGAGCTCAATGTTGAACCAATCAAGATGAATGAGCCCTTAATGCTTAATGCGAATTCAGCAGCTACTGTTGGAATTGTAGTTGAGTTGAAGAAAAACAAAATAAAATGCAGATTAAAGTTGCCTGTATGTGCAGATTCTGGAGCAAGAGTTACAGTTTCTAGAAAGATTGGTAACAGGTTTAGGTTGATTGGTTATGGGGAGATAATATAATAAACGTGCGTTGATTTACTTTATGTATAACAACCATAGTTTTACATGTATCCAAATTTTGGTAGTTCATAAAATTGTATAAGTCTATCTAATGTTACATCATATGCCTTTTGTATTGCGTTTCTATCTTGAACCCAAATCCTTTTTGGAGAACCAATTTCAGTAACAATACCAAATTCTACATCCTTTCTAGTTCTATTTAATTGAATTAAATCTTTTGAAAGCCAACCTTCGTTGCATCTCCCATCCAATCCAATATCTTTGAAATGAGCTTTTGCTATAGATATACTGCTTTTGCCTTTATGCCGTATAGAAATAGATAACACATCGGGTTTTGTTACTATTTCTTTTTCATATAAAATTGCTTGGATAGTATACACAAGATCGTCAATAATTATTTCTGCAATCGCAGTTCGATAATCTCTTCTTTTTCCCCAAATAGGTTTGTACCTAATCCTGTGGTCGTTGTCTTGTCTGATTACATAATTTGCAAGTTTTAAGGCTTTAGTAGCTTTTGTGTAATCTAATTTAGTCCCATAATCTGGTATTGTTTGAGGATCGTATAGAAATCTAGATATTCCATTTGGTACTATCGTACTAGCCGCTCCTGCTACGAACCCTCCTAACAATGCTCTTCTAGATATAGTGGAATCCATAAAGCTCGAAACAAACTTCTTCTTTATAAATCCTTTTCTTTATAACCACTTTATAGTAACAAAAATAGAAAGCTTTAAATACTAGTAAATTTCAAGCTATCGCTATGAGGGGGTTGGTTATAGCTTTATTAATACTTGTAGTTATGGCTTCTTTTAGTTTTGTAGCTGCAAATATATATATTAATGATACTCAAGCTAAAGAAGAATCTGAAGAATCTCAAATTATCGAATTTAGCACTTTTACTTCTGCAGTTTGTGAAGAAAAAAAAGATGTTGTTCATTGCAAAGATGAATTTTTTGTAAATTGCAATGGAAAAATTTCTAAAGCAGTTGATGTTATAGAATGCAATGG
>CAZUSQ010000207.1:0-2582 GCA_964622655.1 uncultured Methanosarcinales archaeon | reverse complement strand
TTATGCCTGTTACTGCAAAACCTTTGCCTTCATACTTTTCAGGCTCTTTTTTTATCTTTGAAATTGCTTTAAAACCAAGATAAACTGCGAGCACACCAAAAATAATATTGAGCAAGGGCATCCAAAAAGCCAACCCAAATGCAAATGATGCAATAGCAATTGCCTTTGATTTTTTCATAGATTGCTGTAGCTTATGATTGTATTAAAATCTTTCCCAAAAAATAACAAATTTTATAAAATTTTAAAGACTACTATGCTTATGGAAGAGTTAAATAAGGTGCCAACAGGCAGCAAAATATTAGACATTATGCTCAATGGTGGCTATGAGAAAGACATTATAACAACAATCTATGGACCAGCAGGCTCTGGCAAAACAGTTCTTTGCTTGCTTTGTGCCATAAATGTGACAAGAAGCAATAAAAAGGTAGTTTATGTTGATAGCGAAGGAGGCTTCTCATTAGAAAGGTTAAAACAGATAAGTTCTAGCATAAATCAAGATTACAAAAAAATACTTGATAATATAATTTTCTTAAGACCTACTAGTTTTGCCGACCAAAAGAAATCTTTTGAGAAATTAAAAAGTATTGTAAATGAAAAAATTGGGTTGATAGTTGTTGACACAATAGCCATGCTTTACAGGCTTGAGTTAGGCAAAAGCGAGGACGTGATGGAAGTCAACAGAGAGCTAGGAAGGCAAATTGCTTATCTAACAGAAATAGCGCGGAACAAAAAGATACCTGTTCTTGTAAGTGACCAAGTCTATACTAATTTTGACGAAAGGGATAAAGTGAATATTGTTGGAGGTGACATTCTAAAGTACGGAAGCAAGTGCCTTATAGAACTGCAAATAACTCCTAATGGCAATCGCAGAGCAATACTTAAAAAACACCGCAGCATGCAAGAAGAGAAAGAGATAATATTCAAGATAGTAGAAGGCGGCATAATAGGCACAAAAGAAAGTAAGGGATTTAAGTTGTTTTAAATGAGAAGGGATATTTTAAAAATAATCAAATGGGACTATTTTCTTAAGCATCCTACAGTAAAGGCTTTCAAAGAGAACCTTAATATGGAATTAGAATTTGCAAAGAATTTACAAGCTTTCGTAGATGGAGACAAAGAATTTAGAGAAAAGTCAGGAATAGATTACTTAACTGACGAAGACATAAAAAGAATAATATACTATATCAAAAAGCCTATGAGCAGAAGGCAATTCTTAAAACGTGCTGCTGCCTTTGCTGCAACTGTTGTGATTGCAAAACCTAGTATCGGTTCTTTATTAGCTGGTTCTGAGGATCATCTTAAAATCAAAGGCATAAACTATGATGTGGGCACTAGGTATACTCCAACTTTTATCACAAGGCAAGAATTGGACATAGATATAATGCAAAGAGAATTGAATGTCATAAAAAACCAATTGCATTGCAATGCAGTAAGGATTTATGGAGAGGATATCAGAAAGCTGGTTGAATGCACAAAAATAGCAATAAACTATAAGCTTCAGGTTTGGCTCTCACCTCGGCTTATCAATGGTTCTGAGAATGAAACATTAAATTATGTTAGGAATTGTGCAATAGAAGTTGAAAAGTTAAGAAAATTTAATTCAAGCATAGTTTTTGTCGTAGGCAATGAATTGACACTTGATATGAAAGGTTTGGTGCATGGCGAAACATATCAAGAGAGAGGCTCTAATTTATTTAACCATGTAGTTAAAAACAAACTAAAAAATCTTGCTGGAGGTGAAAATACTCAAGATAAAAGGCTCAATGAATTTTTGAGGTTGCTTGTTAATGTAGTGAAACAGCACTTCAAAGGCAACTTTACTTATGCAGCAGGTAATTGGGAAGATATAAAATGGGACATATTTGACATAGTCGGGATTAACCATTATCTTAATGCATTCAATAAACTTACATATATCAAAAAACTGAGGGAACTAAAATCCTTCAAAAAACCTGTGGCAATTCTTGAATTTGGATGTGGAAGTTATAAAGGTGCAGAAAACAAAGGTGGCAGTAGTTACGATATTGTAGATTGGAGCAAGCCAAGACCTGAAATCAAGGATAATAGAGTAAAAGATGAAAAAGTTCAAGCCGATTATATTCTTAACTTATTAAAAATATTCGCCAGAGAAGGTATTTATGCAGTTTTTGTTTATACATTTGTAGAAACTCATTATCCAGCTGATGATTCCAACCCAAAATATGACCTTGATATCGCTAGTTTTAATGTGATAAAAGTATATCCTGACTGGCATGAAAAAGCCTATACTAAAGGGTATATAATACCAAAAGCTTCCTTTTTGACTATATCTAGATTTTATGCTTACAATTAACAATTGCAATATATACTACACATTCAAATAAATTTTTATAATTATTAAGTTCTATTACTAAAATGATTGTAGGTAAAAATAGAAATATAGAGCCAATCTTATTTGTGTTATTTCTTGCTCTCATAGTAAGATTGCATGGATTAACTTCCGAAAGTATTTGGCTTGATGAGTCATTCTCAATATATAATGCTCAAGAGCCATTAGTAAATATACTCACTTTAAGTGATTCGACTCCTCCGCTATACTACCT
>CAZUSQ010000206.1:0-2585 GCA_964622655.1 uncultured Methanosarcinales archaeon | reverse complement strand
GGCAGTTGCTAATGAAAGCGAAGCAAATTTTATATTGGTAAAAGGGCCTGAATTGCTTTGTTTATCAGGAGAAACCCCTATATTTACAGATTTTTGCGGTGTAAGATCTATAAAAAATTTCTTTGAAAATGTTAAGGAATATACAATATTAGAAAAAAAAGATGATAAAATTGAAGTAAGAAATCTAAATGAAAACTTTTACACTATTGGAATAAACAATCAAGGAAAGTTAACAAAGACAAGAATAATAAGAGCGACAAAAATTTTTGTAAATGAGGCTTATAAAATTAAGTTTGACGACAATAATATTGTAGAAATTTCAAAAAATCAACCATTTTTTGTTTATAGAAATGGAAAAATTGGATGGATGAAGGCAGAAGACTTAAAGTTAAATGATTATGTAGCAAAACCTTCCACTTTGACCAGATTTGATAAGGATATTAAATTTAATTTGCCTAAATACAAACATTTAAGATTAGTAAGAGAGGACAAAGATTCCTACTATGTCAAAATATTTTCTGCTGACAAGATAACAAAAATACCAAAAACATTGACAATAGAATTAGCCGAATTTTTGGGATGGTTTGCATCAGAAGGCAATATCTCTAAAGACCAAGTTTGCGTTTGCAATGAAAATGTTGAGTATAGGGGAATAATTAGAAAACTATTTACAATTTTCTCAGATTTTAAAAGTATAAAAGAAGATGAAGATAAAATTTTTGTCTATTCAGTTCCATTAATTAAATTTCTGGAAGATATTTTTGAAATGAGGCTTAATGGAAAGAAGAGTTACACTATAAAAGTGCCTTCGGTAATTACAAAAGCTTCTAAGGAAGTGATTTGCGCATTTTTGAGAAGCGCATATAAGGGAGATGGTCACATTGATAACCAGAAAATTGAGTACGGAACTATGAGCAGAGATTTTGCCAAATCGTTGATTTATTTATTAAGCCAATTAGGCATTAAGGCTAAATATTGGCAAAGAAAAGACAATATGTTTATGATTACAATTTCTGGAAAAAAAGAAATGAATAAATTCTTAAGAGATGTTATGAATCAAGATATAGAAGAAATTGAAAGAAGATATTATAATGCCAAATATATAATTCCAGATGTGTCTGAGTTACTTAATGAAACAAAAGAAAAGTTAAAATTGCATTACAATAAGGAAATACCAGAAGGGCTGTTTGAAGGAGTTATTTCTGGAAGAAAAAGATGCGAGTTATTAAGACTCAAAAGAATGATGTATTATATAGAAAAATATTCAACAAAAGAATTTAGAAATTCTGAAATTTATAAAACCTTGAAAATTATTGCTGAAGGAGATTTAAGCTGGACTAAAGTTAAAAATATTGAAATTGCAGATGCTCAATGGATGTATGATTTGGAAACAGAAAATGATTCTTTTGTTGGTGGAAACTTACCCTTGATTTTACATAATAGCAAATGGGTTGGAGAAAGCGAAAAGGCTGTAAGGGAAGTTTTCAAGAAAGCAAGGCAAGTAAGCCCATGCATTATATTCTTTGATGAGGTTGATGCATTAGCTCCAAGAAGAGGTTTAAGTTCTGATAGCCATGTGAGTGAAAGGGTTGTGAATCAATTGCTTACAGAAATAGACGGCTTGGAGGATTTGCATGATGTTGTTGTGATTGCAGCAACTAACAGGCCAGATATTGTTGATACTGCTTTGCTAAGGCCAGGAAGATTTGATAGAATGATATTGACACATGTGCCTGATGAGAATACAAGGCTTGAGATTTTCAAGGTTCATACAAAAGGAATGCCAATAACTATCGAGGCAGAGAAGAAGCAAAAAAAGATGGTTGCAACTAAGGCAACTAAAGGAGAAGTCACAGTAGAAACAGAAATCGAAGCAACTGAAGAAGGTGAAATAAAATCAAGAGAAGATTTCTTAAAGTATCTTGCAAAGAAAACAGAAGGCTATGTCGGTGCTGATATTGAAGCAGCTTGCAGAGAAGCAGCAATTCTTGCTTTAAGAGAAGATATAAATTCAAGGGAAATTTCTAAAAAACATTTTGAGCTTGCACTTCAAAAAGTTAGGCCCAGCATTACAAAAGAGGTTGAGAGGGCTTATGAGGAATTGCAGGAGCATTTTACTGCTGCGAGAGCAAAGCAGATGATTGATGAAAAGCCTGGATATATGGGGTAAAAAATTGGGAATTAATTTTAAAAAATATTAACACATTAAAATAAAAATCAACAATAAAAATAATTCAAAAACGTCGCTTCCCACAATATGTAAAAGTGAACTGGGGACCCAGCTCAGGCATGTTTGCCTTTCAATTCCAATATATAGACGAGGCTTGAGCGACTGGCAGCGAGCGAAAGCCGAGCACTAGATTTTGTCGCTTTAGCGACGGATTGAAGATAAAAATTAATTAATACAAAAAATCAAATGTCAAAACTAAAACCATTATCAATTGGATTAATTTTGGGTGTGTTCTTAGCACTTATTTATACAATCCGTACAATAATTATATGGCTATTTCCTAATTTTATAGTTAATCATGAAAAAAAAGTAACTTACAATATGATTTTAATACAACCTGCTGTGATAACAACAG
>CAZUSQ010000205.1:0-2590 GCA_964622655.1 uncultured Methanosarcinales archaeon | reverse complement strand
TTCTTAGAGCTGATATTTACTATTGGGTCAATTTTCTTTAATTTTCCAACATTCTTTGTAACTTGTTTATAGGCATCCCTAAAAGGAATTCCTTTTTTCACAAGTTCGTAAGCATATTCTGTTGTGAATAAATCTAGACTGCATGATTCTATGCATTTTTCTTTGTTTATTTTGATATTCTTAATTACTAAATTGAATATTTTCAATGTCGATAATATTATCTCAAAACTTTCCATTAATGGTTCTTTTGTAAGCTGCAAATCTCTGCTGTAGCCAGATTGTAATTTTGAGATTATGCCTTTTACTAAATACAGATTTGAGTCAACCTTTGCAGCTTTCGCTCTTGTTAACTCAAAAACATCTGGATTTTTCTTTTGCGGCATTATAGAGCTGCCTGTACAAAATTCATCAGGAAGCTTGAAAAATCCAAATTCATCCATGCTAAATAGGATTAAATCATTAGAGAGTTTTGCTAGGTCACACATTATTGTACTTAATGCAAAAATTATCACAGATTCAAATTTACCTCTGCTATTTTGGACGTAAAGGACATTATTCTGGACTTTACTAAAGCCAAGCAAATCTGCAACGAGTTTTCTATCTACATTTAAAGGCAAACCATATCCTGCTCCACTCCCCAATGGAGATTGGTCATTAAGCTCGTAAGCCTCTTCCAATAATTCTAGATCATCAATCAGTGATTCTGCAAAACTGCTAAAAAATAAGCCAACAGAAGAGGGCATTGCCTTTCTTGAATGGGTGTAGCCAGGCAGGGGTACTTCTTTGTATTTTTCAGCGGTATCTATAAGTGCAGAAGCTAATTCTAAAGCTAATTTTTGGACTTCAAGCAATTTTTCCTTTGAATACAATCTTAAATCAACCAAAATCTGGTCATTTCTAGAGCGCGCAGTATGGATTTTCTTGCCTAAATTCCCCAGTTTTTTTGTCAAATAATTTTCAATTGCTGTATGAACGTCCTCATCTTCCAGCCTGATCTCAAATTTGTTTTTTTTATCTAATTCAAAAATTTCAAGCAGTGTTTTTTTCAATTTTTGGAACTCGTTCTTATTTAAAATCCCAATTTTATTTAACATGCTTGCATGGGCAATGCTTCCAAAAACATCGTATTTTACCAGATTTTTATCTAGAAAAAAATCATTGCCCACAGTAAATTTTTCAATTTCCTCATTCAGTTTGTAGTCCTTTTGCCAGAGTTTTGCCATTTTAATCACTTATATTTTGTTCAGCAATTTCAATATTATCGCTTTCTGCATATGCAACCTGTTTTCTGCCTGGTCAAATATAATGCTTTGCTCACCATCAATAACTTCTGCAGTTTGCTCATAGCCGCGCATTGCTGGAAGACAATTCATGAAAATAGCATCTTTCTTTGCATATGCCATTAACCCTTTATTTACTTGGTAAGGCTTCAACAATTTGATTCTTTCTTCTTTTTGCTCTTTTGGTATGTGATAGCTCATCCACGAATCAGCATAAACCACATCAGCATTCTCAACTGCCTCCTTTGGATTAGCTGTAATGGCTATTTTCGAACCCGAAACCTTTGCATTTACCAATGCAATACCCACAATCCAGTTTTGAGGCATTAATGCTTTTGGGCAGCCAACAGACATGTTTATTCCTGCTAGAGAGCATCCCAAAAGCAAGTCATGGGTTATATTATTATCACCATCACCCACGAAACTTAATTTTAGCCCTCTAAGCTTATTTTTCTTCTCATTTATGGTAAACAAATCTGATAGAATCTGACATGGATGGAAAATGTCTGTCAAACCGTTAATTACAGGCACTGTTGCATTTTTTGCCAATTCTTCAATATCCTGTTGCTTATATAGTCTTGCCATCATCATATCACAATATTTGCTTGATGCTTTTGCAGTGTCAGCTATTGACTCCTTTTCTCCTAGAGGAGAGTCTTTTGAATCCATAAAGATTGCATGTCCTCCAAGCTGAGTCATTGCAACCTCAAAAGAAACTCGTGTTCTTAATGACGGCTTTTCAAATATCATAAGCATTGTTTTATTCTTTAAAGTATTGTAATAATTTTTTGGATTCTTTTTTATTTTGGATGCATGACTAATTAAATCCAAAATGCTTTCGCTGTTCCAACCAACTAATGAAATAATGTCTTTCATTTTGATTATCTCCTGTTTCTTATAGAACTAGCCTTTAATCTTAAAGCGTTCAATCTGATGAAACCTAATGCATCCTTTTGGTCGTATCCGCCAAGAGCGTCCATACTACTTAAATCTTGGTTGTACAAAGATTCTTTTGATTCTCTCCCTATAACCATACAATTTCCTTTGTATAATGATAAATGAACAGTTCCGCTAACATACTCTTGGCTATTGTCAAATGCAGCTCTTAAAAACGCCATCTCTGGAGAGTACCAAAAACCATAATAAATAAATTCTGCAAACTTTGGCATCAACATATCACGCAAATGCATTACTTCTCTATCCAATGTTATTCCCTCTATGTCCCGATGTGCAATGTGAAGGATTGTTCCTGCTGGTGTTTCATAAACCCCTCTTGATTTTAAACCTACAAATCTATTTTCAACCATATC
>CAZUSQ010000204.1:0-2594 GCA_964622655.1 uncultured Methanosarcinales archaeon | reverse complement strand
AATTGCCAATATTCTCTGGATCTGGATTGCCACATAATGAAATTGCATTGCAGATCGCTCGTCAAGCCAAAGTTATTGGAAAGCAGGAAAATTTCGTTGTTATTTTCGCAGCAATGGGCATAACAAATGAGGAAGCACAGTACTTCATAAATGATTTCGAGCAGACAGGAGCTTTGGAAAGAAGCGTAATTTTCTTAAATCTTGCAAATGATCCGGCTGTTGAAAGGCTTGTTACGCCAAGAATGGCCCTAACTGCAGCAGAATATTTTGCTTTTGAGCATAATGCCCATGTACTTGTTATACTCACAGATTTAACAAATTATTGTGAAAGTCTTCGCGAGATAGGCGCTGCTCGCGAAGAAATTCCTGGAAGAAGAGGCTACCCAGGATATATGTACACCGACCTTGCCACTATCTACGAAAGGGCTGGCGTCATAAAAGGAAAGAAAGGCAGCATAACTCAATTCCCAATTCTCACTATGATAGGTGATGATATTACCCACCCGATTCCAGACCTTACAGGGTATATAACAGAAGGACAAATTGTTTTGTCAAGAGAGTTGCATAGAAAAGGCATTTATCCATGCATCGATGTTTTGCCATCATTGTCAAGATTAATGAATCTGGGAATAGGCCCGACCAGAACCAGAGAAGACCATAAGCAAGTGAGTGATCAGCTTTATGCAGCTTATGCAGAAGGCAGAGATTTAAGAGGGCTTGTTGCAATAGTTGGAGAGGAAGCATTAAGCGAACGAGACAAAAGATTATTAAAATTTGCGGCAGAATTTGAAGATAAGTTTGTAAGGCAAAGAAGGGATGAAGACAGAAGCATTCAAGACACACTTGACTTGGGATGGAAATTATTGGGCATGATACCAGAAAGCGAGCTCTCAAGAATAAGCCCAGAGTTAAAGAAGAGATACTACAAGCCAGCTCAATAAAAATTTTTCATTTCGTCGCTTTGAGCGACAAAATTTACACTCGGCAAAATTTGACCTCCACTAAATTTTGCCTCGATTTATTGCAATAAAAAATAAATTGCGAAGCGTCGCGATGTGCTCGACAGCGACGCTGAGCCTAACATCGTTGTGAGCGTAGCGAACGGAATGAAATTTAAGTTAATTAAATAAATGTAATTTTAAAAATGGTCCAAGACATTAAGCCAACAAGAAGCGAATTGCTTAAATTAAAAAAGCAGATTAAATTAGCTAAAAGCGGCTATAATATAAAAAAAAAAAAAAGAGATGGCATAATTCTTGAATTCTTTGAAATTCTGAAGAAAGCCAAGACTTTAAGGGAAGAACTGGTAAATGAGTACAAAATAGCCTTGGAAAAGATGAACATTGCCAGAACACTAGAAGGCGACTTAAAGGTTAAGTCTATTGCAATGGCAATAAAAGACATACCAGATGTTAAGCTTGCTGCAAAGAATATAATGGGGGTAAAAGTTCCAAAAATAGAATCCTCTGAGATTAAAAAGGCATTTATGGAAAGAGGCTATGGCGTCTATAATTCTTCTGCTATTGACGAAGCGGCTGCATCCTATGAAAAAGTTGTTGAGAAAATAATACTAGCAGCAGAAGTCGAAAACTCAATGAGAAAATTGCTTAATGAAATTGAAAAGACAAAAAGAAGGGTAAATGCCTTGGAATTTGTTGTTATCCCAAATTTAGACAAAGTAAAATCCTTTATCCAGCTTAGGCTTGAGGAAATGGAAAGGGAAAATATTTTCAGAATGAAGAGGATAAAGGCAAAGGCATAGTTTTTTAAAATATAATTCTATTTCAGTATTGTGGAAAAATCCAAAAAACAAAAAACAATAATGTGGGCTGTTGTAATATTTACAATAATTAATTTCTTAATAGTTCTTGGATTTTTTATTTATCTTTATTTCTGGATTAAAGCCAGAAGTTAAAATTATTTGTCAGATTTGTAAAAACCGAAACATTTATATACTAATTATCTATATTTATCTATATAAATATGGATAAAAATATCAGCTTAAACAAGAAGGATTTGATTGGCATAAACCAGGAAATAGGCAGCAATGGAAAGTTTCACAATGAAGATAGCTTGGACTTTGCGTTATCAACAGCAAAACATAAAAGCTGGCTGTATGAATTAAGTTATATAATCAGAAGCTTGCTAGTTGACCACTGCTTCGAAGATGGAAACAAAAGAACAGCAATAACTGTTATAATAACATATTTTGAAAATAATGATTTAGATTATGATAAAGAAAAATTAACAAAAACTGTTTGGAAAATAGCAAAGAAAAATATAAATGACATAAATAAACTTATGAGGATGATAAAAAATGCCATCGTTCCTTGAAAAGGCAAAAGAAGTAATAGCCAAAAATCAAGACATGATTGTTGCGCTTGAAGAACTAGACAGAACAGGCAAGCTCAGAAAGCTCAATTACAAAACTAAAGCATCATTCACGATAGATGAAGGGCTTTTCAATAAATTCAGAAACTACTGTAAGCAGAATGGGATAAACATGTCTGGAAGAATAGAAAGCTATATAAGGAAAGAATTTGAAAGTCTTAAACACAAAAAAGAGGTGTAATATGCTTCATTTTACCATCATT
>CAZUSQ010000203.1:0-2601 GCA_964622655.1 uncultured Methanosarcinales archaeon | reverse complement strand
CGCTCATTCTACGAAAAGCAATGTGATAGAGAAAACTGGAGTGTAAGAGAGCTAAGAAGGCAGAAAGATACTGCCTTGTTTCATAGAATTGCATTAAGCAAAGATAAAAAAGGGGTTCTTGAATTATCAAAAAAAGGACATATTATAGAAAATGCTGAAGATATAGTTAAAGACCCCTATATTCTGGAATTTCTTAAACTCTCAGAAAATTACAAATATACAGAAAAGGAATTGGAGCAAAAGATAATAGACAATCTTCAGATGTTTTTGTTAGAATTAGGAAAAGGCTTTACTTTTGTAGCCAGGCAATTTCGCATCACACTAGGAAATCAGCATTTTTATATAGACTTGGTATTTTATCATAGAATACTAAAATGCTTTGTTCTGATAGATCTAAAAGTTGGTAAAGTTAACCATCAAGATATAGGACAAATGAATCTTTATCTTAATTATTTCAAAAAAGAAGAGAATAGCGAAAACGACAACGAGCCAATTGGAATAATATTGGGGGCTGAAAAGGACCATTTTACAATTGAATACGCCCTAGGCAGTATTTCAAATAAACTATTTATTTCAAAATACAAGCTTTATCTTCCTAATAGAAAAGAATTAGAAATGAAGCTTAACAAATTGTTAGAATAAAATGCCAAAAACTCTAATCTCAACAATCTATAAAGGAGAAGCTACCGATGTTGCTATTGTAAAATTCTCTCCTGATAAAGTTGTCCTTATTGGCGTTGATAAGGCCGACCCCGAAACAAAAACGACTCTCAAGGAATCTATAAAAAAACTTAAAGAAAAATACAAAAATGTGAGTTTTGAAATGCTTGACACTTCTATATATGATATCCCAAAGGTTGTTAATGATGTTTGCAGAGTCATAGACAAGGAATCAAAATCAGGAAATGAGGTAACTCTTCATATTTCTGAAGGCAGAAAAACCCAATCTTTAGGTGCTTTGTTTGCAGGCTTTATTAAAAAGGACAAAATAAAAGGTGTCTATTATCTAATTGAAGAAACTAACAAAACATTACCTATGCCATTGCTTGACTTTAAGCTTTCGCCAACAAAAACAATGATTTTGAAAGAATTAGCAGGTGGTAACAAAAAGGTGTCCAAGATTATCAAAAAAACAAGGAAATCAAAAGCTATGATATATGCACATATAACAGAACTAAAGAAAAATGGTTACATAACAGAAAATATGGAAATAACTGATGCTGGGAGAATTTGTATTTTATAATTTTTTTTTCAAGCAACCTTTATAAACCACCTTTTCTTTTATTCCAACCAAACTCTTTTTTCTTTGTATTTCACATTGTTCGAGTCTAAAAATATTTTAAAGTCCTCAAAGCTTTTTTCTGGGACAAGAACTATGGACCTGCCGAAAACCTCAAATCCATAAATGCTCCCTATCCCTTTATATGAATATTTTTTGTTGCTGATAATCGACTTTGAACCATGTATTCTCTTAGAGATTAAAACTTTCTTTGATGGCTGCAAATCAGAAATATCATAATACACAAGTCTATAAGGCTTGAGCATCATTTTTTTTTCATTTAGAATGACTTTGCCATATAGTATTTTTCCGTGCCTAAAAACATCAAGTAAAAAATCACCATCATAATCCAATAAATTTGTAATTCTAGGAGATATTTTCCCTTCTTTATCAATTAATGATATTTTTTTTATGACTAAAGGAAGAATTTCTTTTGGTTTTTCTATATCTACAACAAGCATAAGATCTATATCAGATGTTGCAGTCTCCTTACCTTTGGCATAAGATCCAAAAAGTATTATTGCTTGAAGATTCTCTATATCTCTTAAAATATTTACAGCTTCTTTAATAAGTTCTTTATTCCTCATTTTTCATCATATTTTTTATTTTCTCAAGAACTTCAAATGCAAGCTTTGAAGTTTCACCATTAACTTTACTGCCGTACCATCTTCCAATCCTTAATTCATCAATCTGCTGGAAGAGATTTGAAAGCTCAACTAGATTATTTTCTCTAAGAAACTTTATCAATCCTTTGTGAGTTTCTAAATGCTTTCCAAGCTTTTGCTCACAAATATAAGCCGTATAATGTTGTGCAGCACCGTAGGCACCTTCAACTATAAGCTCCCAATCATTTTCTTTACTCAACTTTTCTAATGACGCTACGATTCTTTCTGCCTTTTCCAGATGTTTTTCTTTATTCATTTTTAGTAATATATTAAAAAATAAGGTTATTTATAAACTTTTTGGTAATATATTTCTTTTAGTAATATATTAAAAAATAAGGTTATTTGACTCGTTTTTAGTAATATATTATATAACAATCTTTATAAACTCCTTTTTTCTCTTATCACTTATGCCAAAATCAATCGAGCTTGATGACGAGTTTGATAGTGCTGTTCTAAATATTGCTTTAGATACTTTAAAGATTGAAAAACAAGCTTTGATATTTGTAAATACAAAGAAATCTGCTGAAAAGACTGCTGAGGAAATTTCAAAGAAAATAAAAAGCGATAATGAGGTTTTAAAAATATTGGCAGATGAGGCTTTGAATGCTCTTTCAAGGCCAACAAAGCAATGCGAAAGATTAGCTTTCTGCTTGAAAA
>CAZUSQ010000202.1:0-2602 GCA_964622655.1 uncultured Methanosarcinales archaeon | reverse complement strand
CCCAATAAGTTCTGACAAGAATTGTGTTTATAGCAGAATATGCGCGTTTCCTGCCATGCTCAAGGATTTCGGCTGTGTTATGTATAAGCCGATTGTAATTGCCTTCTTTTTTGACCGCAATGTTTGGTTTTTTGTCTGGCATTTTATTATTTAGTATTTTTCCTCCAAAACGAAATTTCCATTTTTATCTCTTAAAAATAAAGTATCACCATCATTATTCCATACCGCACTTGTTTTACCCCAATATAATTCTGTTGATGTATCTTGACCAGAACCTGTGTATATTGTTACTTGCACATTAGCACCTAAATTAAAATTATTGAATTTATAAATATGTGTTGCTTCATCTTTTATTGTCCATCCAGTTAAATCGATTAAGTAAGAACATGAGTTTTTAAGAGTAAAATATTCGTCATTCAGATTATAGTTATCGTTGCCGGCAGCATTGTAATGAAAGTTGATAATATTGAAACATTTATCGACTATGTAATTTATAGTGTCTGTTTTCCATATACCCAAACCTTTTGTCTTTGCTTCATTTTCAGCTTCCTCAAACAAATTAGCATATTTAACATCTGGTGGATATTTATAAGCTTCGGCGTAGCCTAATTTAATCATTTCTAAATTAACAAATAAATTATCAACATAAATGTATCTAAGTAATCTGTCATGCACGTCAGTATTAGAAATATCTTTTTCTAATTTTATAGTTTTTCCTTCAACAAATTCTTTTAATTTATTTTTTGCTTCTGAATAATAGTATTGTCCTGATTCTGGAGTATTAATTCCAATAAGCCTTACTTTTTCTCCACTCTGTAATTTTATGGTATCACCATCAGTAACCTCAGGTACCACATTAGAAGCTAAAGGTGTTGGTTCTTGCACTGGTTCTGCTACTTTGTTTTTAGGCAGACATTTTCCATCAATGCAACCATAACTGCAATATCCTTTTAAACTCCATCTTGTTGTACAATCAGAATATATATAATTTTGGTATAATAATTTATCTTCGCATTTATATTCATTTAAGTAACCAGCAGTACATCCTTTGTTACATAATCCATTAGAACATCCGTAAGAGCAAAATTCATAATAATTATTCCACCCAGAACCATCGCTATTACATTTTTTTAACCAATTTCCATTACACTCTAAAGTATTTAGTGTACAAGTAACCTTTTCTGCCTCCGGTAATTTAATCTCAACGACTCCTTTTTTTTGTTCTTCTGTCAAATTGGCAATTTCTACTTTAGGTTCTTTTTTTATTTCTTCTCCACCCTCTTTTTTATTTCCAGATTTTTCTACACTACTAATTACACAAGAACCACTACAATCAATGTTTTTATATTGTGTAAAATCCCAAACTCTTTTAGAGATATCACATTTTTTATAAGAATATGGTTGATCACCACAAGAATTTCCAGTTTTACAACAAGTCTGATTGCAAATTGAACCGTCTGAATATAAACAACCTTTTATTTTTGCAGTTTCTTTTATTAGTTGTCCTGTAATTTCATCTGAATTAGATTGTGTTGTTTTTTCAGTAGTATTACAACTAATAATAATTAACGAGGCTGACAAAATTATAAGTGATATTAATGTTGATTTTTGTATTTTCATTTTAATTATTTTTAAAAAAGTGGTTTAAGTCTTTTACAAATTTATTTTTTCTTCCAAATGAAGAATGCGTTATATATTTGCAGGGTATTCCTTTTTTATTGAGTAATTGTTCAGCTACATGCCCCACTGCACCAATTTTGACTCTATTAGTTTCATAAAACATTTTAAGTATATGATATAAAAAACTTAAGTTATAATCAATTTCTACTGATTTAGGTTTTCTGTTGGAATTTAGATTTTTTTCTTTATATGGATGAAATGGAAAAACATTCCATAATAGGGGGCATACATTAAGCTTATCAAGAGTTTCCCACATAATAGTCGCCGTAGATTCTTTATTTTGGTTAGAAGGTTTTTTAAAATCCCTAAAGAACTTCTGAGTTGAAATTATGTAATTACTTGTAAAAGGGATACCAGAAAGACGACAGCCTTTAAATCCAGGGGCTTCTCCTATCAGTAAAAATTTTGGATTTATAATTTTCATCTTTTGAAGATATAATTTGAGGTTTTCTCTTTTAAAATAGTTTTCTTCACTACTGTAATCATAAAAATTGGTACAATTATCACTGACTTTTTCTTTTGCCAGTTTACTTATAAAATTATCAATTTCATAAGAATTTTCTGCATAACATAAATTTGAATCTAAGTTTATAGATACCATTTTATTCCAGCGCCTCCGCAAATCCTGTTGTCCAGGCTTCTTTCAGCTTTGAAATCGGCAAGTCAATGATTTTTTTATTTGATTTTGTTATCGTTAGATTATTTCCTGTTGTTTTTCCCAGTTCAATAAGATTTACTTTGTAAAATTTAAACAGTGTCTTCAGCTTTTCAATATGTTTTTCTTCAGCCTCAAACACAAAACCTGAGCTTTCGGAAAACAATGCCTTATCGCTTCTCAAACTTGTGAAATCAAGATTAATTTCAGCGCCAATCTCGCCGTCTGCATCCCCCCCGAGCAGCATTTCAGAAACTGTTGTCGCCA
>CAZUSQ010000201.1:0-2603 GCA_964622655.1 uncultured Methanosarcinales archaeon | reverse complement strand
TTGCTTATCAAGGCAATTAACACATATTAATTTGTTGTTAGAGTCATATTTTATGTTATCAAAATCAAATTCTATCTTGCATCTTGTACAAGTGTATAGTGTTGTTAAAGACATTTTATTGAATCTTTATTTTGGGGTTATAAATATTTTTTGGTTTTGATAAGTTTAAACGAATTCTGTTATAATTAAAAAGTGGTATACAAACAAAGAATTTATAAATAGCTCATAATTTTAAATATCTTAAATATGGGCGATGCTAATCTTGCAAGGGTTTTAAGCGAAATGATTAGATGCCAGTATGCGATATGCTATAGAGACAATACTTATGTTGTGCCAAAATTTGTGCTCTGTGCTGAGGTTCAAGAGGCTGAGCAAAATATTACCCCTGAAAGAATCAATCTGCCATTTTTAAATCATCAAAATTTGAGAATTAGCTAAGTTATTTTTATTGCTATGCTTTTTTTAATGTTTCGCCGCACTCTGGACAATAGTCATTTTCTTGCTCAACTTCTGTTCCACATAAAGGACATTCAAGTGTTGTATTCATAATAAATTGATTTATAAGCAAATATTTAAATTTAACTGTATTATATTTTATCCATTTTATAAACTCCAGGCTGCATAAAAACCTTTTCTGTCTGCACTGCAATTCCTTTTTCTCCTAGCATCTCCTGTGAAGCAATTTTTGCTGTGCCTAATGCAATTAATTCATCTTTCAAAGTCATGATAGCAACAGTTTCATCTTTGCTAATTTTATCATTTAATTTACTAATTCCCGGCACTTTTAAATCAATTCCATGACATAAGCTTTCAACTGTTGTGTCAAAAACCCAAATTTTTGGCAAATGCTTTACTCCATTCTCAACCGGCTGTATAACTTTTCTTATGAATTTTTCATTATTTTCTTCCTTATAAAAATAGTAAGCATCAATTAGTTCATGTAAAGTAAATAAAGTTGATTCATCGAAAGGGCCTGCTTTTGTTCTTCGCAATTCTGCCATATGCGCTCCTATGCCGAGTTTTTTACCAATATCATGTATTAGTTTCCTTATGTAAGTTCCAGCTTCTGTACCAACTTTAAACAATATATCGTTTCCATCAATTTCACGAATTTCAAAATAATAAACTGTTCTTGTCCTTAATTGTCTTTTTACAGAGCTTTTTAATGGAGGCATTTGCTCTATTTTTCCAATAAAATGATTTTGTATTGTTGTTCGTAATTTTTCTTCTTCGATTTCCTCATGCAAATGCATTATTCCAACATATTCTTTTCCTGCTGTGAGCAATGCCTGCACAATTCTTGTTGCTCTGCCTAATGCAATTGGAAGAACGCCAGTAACAGCTGGGTCTAAAGTCCCTGAATGTCCAGCTTTGTTTATATGCAGAATTTTTTGAACATAATCAGAAACTTGGTGTGAAGTTGGGCCTTTAGGCTTGTCGATGTTAACTATGCCATAATTAATTATTTCTTCTGTCCCTCTTTCCTTAGGTCCGCATCCATATTTTTCATCTGTTTTGGCTTCTTTTCTTACTAGTATTTTTCTTTCTATTTTTTCAAATGGCAATAAGTTTTGCATAATGAAAGAAAAAGTTATGTTTTAATAAATTTATTTGATTTAAACACTCCTCGGCGCAGTTGGTCTAGCTTCCTGCAATTTCGGTTTTGGAGGAGCTTTAGGTGCATGTATTTTAGGATGTTCTTTTTTTAACTCTTTTATTTCTTCCTGCTCTATCTTTTTAGCTTCTTCTGCTTTTTCCTCTTTTATTTCCTCTGTCTTTTTTTCAATTTTTTCTTCAGGCTTCTCCTCAGCTTTTGTTTCTTTCTCTTCTTTTTTTACTTCCTTTTTCTTCTCCTCAACTTTTGGTTTTTCTTTTGGAGCGTCAACAAGCTCAACAAAAACCTTGCCTTTGTCATCTTTGACTGCATTGACTTTAACTTTATGCGGCGGGTTTTTTGCCCCATGGTTCCAAATTTTCAGATTTAAGTATTTTCCAAGAGCAACATTGTCGGACTTCATATGCTTAGAAATAAATTCTCTAACTGCTTTAACAGCTTTATTTGCTTTTTTGAAAGGAGGAACTTTTAAAGTTTCTCTTCTAAGCGGGATAATGTAAACTCTTTCCAATACTGGTTTTGAGGTTTCTTCTTTTTTAGGCATTTTAGTTTAGTGAATAAGGGTCTATATATTGAATTTTCTTTTCATAACCTAAATCCCTTAATTTTTTTCTTACTTGATTTATTAGTTGGGGAGTTATGATTGCACCTATTTGACTTGGAAT
Organism: uncultured Methanosarcinales archaeon; assembly: GCA_964622655.1. GTDB lineage: Archaea > Nanobdellota > Nanobdellia > Woesearchaeales > GW2011-AR4. Next base: position 323 of record CAZUSQ010000201.1, on the reverse strand, counting down.
TAAAAAAGCTGAACTAATCCTTCCTTCTAAATTATGTACAATTACTTGGAATTGTTGACGATACTCATTAATAAAAAATAATTTAACAGGTTTTTCTTCATATAATACTGGCATCATTTTTCACGCCTTTGTCTTTGTTCTTCTCCAGCTTCTTTTTAATTTTGTGTGCCTACCTGGATGTATTCTTCTGGTTTTGCCGTATATTTTAGGCACTGTCCAAAATGGTGCCCATCTTGTCTGTCTTCTAAGCCTTGTTAATCTTTTCTTTCTGCTTGGATGCTTGTATCGTGCCATTTTATTATTTAGTGATTTTATTTTTCAAT
>CAZUSQ010000200.1:875-2632 GCA_964622655.1 uncultured Methanosarcinales archaeon | reverse complement strand
CTTTTTATGGGTGCCTTAATTATTGTTTTCTTGATGGCTTACTTATCAGAGCTTTTAGGAGTTGGTTCTTTGATAGGAGCGTTAATTGCTGGTGTTCTTGTAAGACAAACTTTGCTTACTGGTGAAGATAGAAGACCTTGGAGAAAAAATGAAATATCTCATTCCATTCATATTGTTTCATTTGGTTTTTTAATACCAATATTTTTTGTTAATGTAGGCTTAAATACAAACCTTAATTCAGTTTCTTCCAACATTTTTCTGATATTTATACTTGTTATTGTTGATATTTTGGGGACATTAATAGGCACAATCATAGGTGTTTTATTAAGCAAAGGTTCTTTTACAGAGGGCTTAATTGTTGGTTGGGGGGTTATTCCTAAAGGTGACACAGAACTTGTAATAGCAACATTAGCTCTCAACAACGGACTAATTAATGTTGATATATTTACAGCAATAATTGCAGTTGCATTAATTAGCACATTTTTAGCTCCTATTGTGTTTAAGATACTAGTGAAAAGGCATTCAGAATTGATAAAAGCTTAATCCCTTTTCTGTGCTTCTCCAGTTAACGGCACAAACACAACACCAGTAATAAATCTTGTTTCTAAGTCATTTCCCTTTTTTGTAACTAAAGTTAATGTCTGAAATTCTCTTGTGCTGCCTAGAGGAATTATTAATCTTCCACCATCTTTTAATTGTTCTATTAAAGGAGGAGGTATATGGTTTACTGCTGCTGTTACTGTTATTGCATCAAAAGGTGCTTTTTCTTGCCATCCAAAATAGCCATCTGCATTCTTAACTTTAACATTTTTGTAGCCTTCTCCTTGCAATCTTTCTTCTGCACTTTTTGCTAATAGCTCAACTATTTCAATAGTATAAACTTCTTTAACCAATTCTGCCAAAACAGCTGCTTGATAGCCACTTCCTGTTCCTATCTCAAGAACTTTGTCATTTTTTCCTGCATTTAATTCTTGAGTCATTAAAGCAACAATATATGGCTGGCTTATTGTTTGTCCATAACCAATTGGCAATGGTCTATCATCATATGCATTTGCCACTAAATTTGCTGGTACAAATCTATGCCTTGGAACTTTTTGCATAACTTTTAAGACTTTTTCATCATAAATGTCTCTAGCCCTCATATGATTGTCCACCATGTATTTTCTTGCTTCATAGAACTCGTCAATTGTTTGATTTTGAAATTGAGTTGTTGTTTTGTTTATTTTAATTTGATTATTGTTGATTTTATAATTTTGATTTATAATAATAAATATAATTAATGCTACAACAAAGAAAAAAATAATCTTTACTTTGCTAAATTTTATTTTATTCATTTTTATATATAAAAACAATTAAGAATTCAAATAATATAAAATTTACTTAAAATTACATCTCCTTATAAACCAAGTCATTGGCTCTTACTGGCTCATTTACTTTCAATCCAATCGATTGGCCAGGCTCTGCCATCTCTACATTTTCATGCTCAACTTGCATAGAAGTCACTTTCTGCTTAAAGTCGCTTGTATGTCCTTTTATATGTAATTCGTCTCCAACCTTAATACTTCCATCTGTAACCTCAATTACAGCTACTCCTATTTTAGTAAAGAAGTGCGTTACCTTCCCGACTTTCATTTCTTCAGCTTGTTCCATAATTCACCCCCTAAGCAATGACTTTAAATGTAGGAGTATTTAAGTTTTGCGGTGTTATCATTTAAAAAGAGATAATTTTAAAAATAGTATATCGCTCTATTGTCTAC
>CAZUSQ010000200.1:0-865 GCA_964622655.1 uncultured Methanosarcinales archaeon | reverse complement strand
TTTGGTAAAATAATGTGTTACTTTTCCAACTTGCATTTCTTCCATGATTACCCCCAAATTAAGAGTTTGAAATTTAGGAGTATTTAAGTTTTGCGGTGTTTAAAAGAATACTATAAAAACCTCTCAGTCGCTTGCACTAAATTTTTAACATGCTCTACAGACTTCTTAAAAGCTTCTTTTTCTTGCTCTGTAAGCTTTAATTCTATTACTTTTTCAACGCCTTTTCTTCCTAATTTAACTGGAACACCAACAAAATAACCTCCTACATTGTACTCAGAATTGCAATAAGCAGCGCATGGCAGAATTCTTTTTTTGTCTTTTAGAATTGCTTCTATCATTTCTGCAACAGCAGCTCCAGGAGCATAATAAGCAGAGCCAGTTTTGAGCAAATTAACTATTTCTTCTCCTCCTTTTCTTGTCCTTTCAACAAGTACATTTACTCTATCTTGCGACAATAATTCTGTAATTGGAATGCCATTAACTGTTGAGTATCTTGGCAAAGGCACCATTGAATCACCATGCCCTCCTAATACAATTGCATCAACATCTTCAACAGAAACATCAAGCTCTTTTGCAATAAAGGTTCTGAATCTTGTAGAATCTAAAATACCAGCCATACCCATAACTCTATGTTTTGGAAAATCACTTATTTTTGATGCAACATAAACCATTGCATCTAATGGATTTGTAACAACAATTAAAATTGAATTAGGAGAATGTTTAATTGCGTTTTCAGTTGCTTCTTTTACAATCTTTGTATTGATAGAAATTAAATCATCTCTGCTCATCCCTGGCTTTCTAGGAACACCTGCAGTAATAATAACAATATCAGAATTTTTTGTGTCTTCATAGCTGTTTGTTCCTT
>CAZUSQ010000199.1:0-2675 GCA_964622655.1 uncultured Methanosarcinales archaeon | reverse complement strand
ATATTGCAATTCTTGTTGTTGTTGGAATAACATCATTTGTGCTTTGAGCCATATTAACATGATTGTTTGGATGCACAATATATTGCCCAAGTTTTCCTCCTAGCAATTCTGTTGCACGATTTGCAATTATTTCATTGCAATTCATATTAAATGGAGTGCCAGCTCCTGCCTGATAAACATCTAAAATAAAATAATCATCAAACTTTCCTTCAATAACTTCATCTGCAGCCTTTACAATTGAATTTCCAATATTTTCATCAAGCTGCTTAAGTTCTATATTCGCCAATGCAGCTGCTTTTTTTATTGTTGCCAATGCAACAAGAAATTCCTTATGAGCTTTAATGCTGCTAATCTGAAAGTTCATCTTTGCTCTTTGAGTGAAAGCTCCATAGTAAGAATCAGCAGGCACTTCTATTTCTCCCATTACATCTTTTTCAGTTCTGTACAATAAAACCACCCTTTAGAAGAGGATAAAGGAATTATTTTAATAAGTTACGGTTTTTGGATTTATCGGTGTAATATTTATAAAGTGTTCCCCATTATGCTATTGGAAAAACGAGGTGGTAGTATGCTCATTTATTTTATAAGTACTACTGAAGATGACTTTAGACGAAGATTTGGAAATAGGAAAAGGGAGGTTGGCAGTAGTTCGCAAAGGAGTAGATAGTCAGGGCAAGCCTATAGCAAGAAAAATTTTAGTTGGCAGCTGGCTGGCAAAACTCACTAATTATTTCTTTTCAGGTGCTCCAAATTCATATATATGGAGCGAAGATGCTGTTAAAACTGCTGATTACAGAAGAGAAATTCTGCCAGAATTAGTTGACTATTGGTTTGGTCAAAAACTTAGAGTTGCAAAAGCTGTAGCTTACATATGGAATGAGCAATTCAAAGCTTATGAACTCCAAACAGAATTTGTTGATGGAAGGCATGCTTCATTGCATCACTCATTTTCTCAAAAAAGAGAAGCAGAATTAAGTGATTTAGTGAATAACATAATGAAACCACTTCAGGAAAAGTTAATTGAAGCAGGTTTTGATGGTTTAGTTTGGCAGGCAGGAAAAGGAGTTCCAAATGCTTCTGCCAATTTCATGCTGGAAAATAATGACTATGGAGAAAATAAATGGGTTTGGATTGACCTTGAATCTTCTGTTCCTGCAATCATTCCATTGAATGTTTTTACTTTACTCTCCTTTTATATTCCAAAATCAATAAAGCACAGACGTCCTTTGTTTGATGACGTAGATATTGCAAAATTAAGAAGATATATTGGAACTAATCAGGAAAGTCTGAAAAATAAACTTGGAACAGAAAGATTTTGGGCACTTTATAATAATGTAACTAATCTGGAATTCTATCAACAAAAATGGAAATCTATGAGAAGAGCCCATAGAAGTATTACATATCAATTGAAAAAAGAAAAAATAAACCAACAACAAGCAGATTGGTATTTTAGACATCCTTATATTTGGTATGGAAGAGAAATGGGAAGAATGTCTGGAGAAGCTTATAAAAAATTATTTATTGATTTACCAGAAGAATTAATTAATAAGATTTTATCAATTAATTATAAAGAGATTGCATTAAAAGCTTGGAAATTGATCTCTTTAGAAGCTTATAGAGTAGAAGTCGCTAGAAATTATATATCTAGAGGCACTGATGAATGGAAAAGTAGAAAACAATTAGAAAAAGACCAAGCTGATTATTTTCATGTTCAATTAAAAAATGAAGTTGCTAGTCCTTATTTAGCTGATTTTGGTGTTCACATTGGTATAATTTTTCCATTGTCTAGAATTCGATATATTGTGCTTCCAGTACTATACCAACAAGGTACTATAGACCTTGAGACATTTAGTGCACTTACAGTTTTCGGAGGTGCTATTTTAAGAACAGCATATACTGGAAGTAGGATGTTGTATAATCTTGCTCAAAACCTTAATTTTGAGAATATAAAGAGGGCTCCATATGCAACAAAGAAATTTATTAAAGAACTTTATCATTCAACAAGAACTGATGGTATTGAAGGTGGATTCTTCTATACTATATTAAAAGTTTTGGAAATAAACCGCATGATGGCTCTTATAATAGGCACATTTCCAGCAGGTGGAAATGGAGCTTATCCTACACAAATGGCTTATTCAGGCTCCAAACCTGATAGGGACATAGGCGCATTCGGTCTATACAGAATTTTTTCAAAAATTGGTGAAATAATTCCAATCTATGGTGGCAGAGATACTAGAACAGAACATTTTTTTAACCATTTCCCAGATTTGATAATCAGAAATAGAAGAGGACTAAGTTCTTAATTTATTTAGAAGTTTTGAAAAAAATTTACCACCAAAAACACATAATAAACTTCAACAATCAACAATATTTAATGATTAAAAATTTCAATTAGTTCCTTACTCTCTCTTTTTATCCTTAACTTTAACCATTAAATCCTCATTTCCAATCGGGCATATAAACTCATTTTCATTTACATAAGTGTAAGCAGAATAAACAGCGGTTACTCCTTCACTAACGCCAGTAATTGCCTGCTTAAAAACAGTATCGCAAACATCACCTGCTGCAAAAAATCCTTGCACATTAGTTTTAGACTCCCTATCAATTATTATCTCTCCTTTCTCATTTGTTTTAACACCAATATCTTTTGCAAGCTGCGACAATGCAATATGCCC
>CAZUSQ010000198.1:0-2684 GCA_964622655.1 uncultured Methanosarcinales archaeon | reverse complement strand
TTATCGAGCTGGCAAAAAACCTCAAAGTAAACCCTATGGATTTGGACTTGGAAAAATATGAAATTGACTTAGAAGAAAGGTATATATTTTCAAAATTGAATTCCACCATTAGAAAAACTACAGAATTATTTGAAGATTACAGGTTAAATGAAATTCCATGGCAGGTTGAGGAATTATTTTTGGAGCTTAGCAGGATTTATATACAATTAACTCGAGATAAGGCTTCTATGGGCAAAGATGAAGAAAAAAAGGTTGTTTTTTATGCAGCGTATACTGTCATGATGGAGTCTTTGAAATTACTTGCCCCTGTAATTCCATTTATTACAGAAAAAATGTACCAAAATTTAAGAGATGAGTTTAAGCTCAAAGAGGAAAGCGTGCATCTATTTTCCTGGCCCGAAATTGATGAAGAAGTAATAGATAAAGAACTGGAAGAGTCAATGCATGTAATAAGTGATATTGTGCAAAGTGCTCTTGCTGTGAGAGAAAAAATGCAGCTTGGAGTAAGGTGGCCTGTAAAAGAGCTTATAGTTGCAACAAAAGATACAAAAACAATGAGCGCTATAGAGAAATTAAGGAATATAATAAAAAAGCAAGTCAATGTTAAGGAAATGGGATTGGTTGAGTTATTGTCAAACATAAAAGTGAAGGTAAAAGCTGATTATTCGCAAATCGGACCTGATTTTGGAGACAAAGCGCCTAAAATCATAGCGCAGTTAACTATCGACAGTCCTGAAACAGTGCTTAAACACATACATGAAAAGGGAAAATATTCATTTAAAATTGACGGAGAGATTGTAAATATTGTCTCAGAGCATTTAATTATAACGAGGGAAGTTCCATTTCCTTATGAGGAAGGTATATTTAAGAACGGGTTTGTTTACTTAAACAAGGAAATGACAGATGATCTTGAGGCAGAAGGATATGCTCGGGAGATTATGAGGCGGGTGCAGGCATTGAGGAAAAAAGCCGGTTTGCAAAAATCTGACAACATATCATTATTCATTAAAACCAATGAAGATCTTAAGGAGATGTTAAAGGAATGGAATCTTGTGATTAAAGAAAAAGTTGGTGCATCTCAATTTAGAATTTCAGAACTTGAGCCAAGCAAGAAGCACGCATTCATCAGTGCAGAGAAGGTTAAAGGCAAAGAATTCGAGATTCATTTAGAAAAGATTTAGCAAAAAGCCAACATTTAAATATGAGAATACCATTATCATAATTAATGGAACTCAGCAAAACTGTTTTGGTAAGCTTGTATGCTTTTATAGGATTATACTTGTTATTCAAAGTGATATTCAAAAAAAATCCTTATCAGGAAGACTATGAGAGATTGTATAACAAGATTTTGCATTCTGACAAATATAAAGTTAAGGGCCAATACGATAAGGAAGAGTAAATTTATGTTTTTATTCTTATAAAAAATAACCAAATTAAAATCGTCACAACAGTTAGAGTTGTGACAAACCAGACCATAGTCTTATCATTTCCAAACCCAAACGGAATTGGTCCGATAAAGCCGCCAATGGCTACTTTTGATTTTGTCGTGCTTTCATGAGCGCCTTTTAGTACACCAAAAAGCACTATGATAAACCCAACAAAAATTACCAATATGCCAAAGATGATTATGTGCTGCATTCTAGTGATCATCAATGTTGGGATATGAGAATTATACTTAAATTTTTTCTATGATTTAATCTATATTCCACAGTGTTTATGTTCAAAATTAGTGGGTTGGTGGTTGGTTTTTAAATGAATGAAAATTCTATATATGAAACAAGCTAACTTTATAGGTTTTAGTTACAAGCATTTGGTTAAATTTTAACCAAAAGTTACAACCTTATCAGATTCTTCAACTATTTTCAGCATGTCCTCCATTGCAGAAACAGGACATATGCCAATTTCTTTCCCTCTTATTTTTAAGCAAACTCCACACGCAAGAATTATGCCATTGTTCTTTATGAACTTTTTAATTGAGCCATCAAGAAGGGGGAACTTATCGTCTTTAACATTTTCAATTTCAACGCCTTTGCCAAGCAAGAATATTTTTACAGAAAGAGCATTTTTAAGAGCTTCATTACCAAATCTAAAACAATTCCAGCACGTTTCTACATCATTTGTGTTTAATATTATGCCTATTTTCATATGCAAATATCACTTTATTTCTATATCCAACTTTATAGGATTTGTAAGGCAATAAACACCAGGACATCTTTCCTTAGCCAATTGTTCTATTTCTTTTATCTTATCTTTATCAACATCACTCACTTCTACAAGCAATTTAACTCTCTCTACATTTGGCTCATCGCTTAAGCCTAACGCCCTTGATAAATTTACTTTGTTTTCAGCAGAAACCTTTAATTTCTTTAATTCAATACCTTTCTCTGCAGAAATTGATGCGAATGTCTGGGCGAAGCAAGCAGCCAAGCCGAATAAGCAGTATTGCACAGGATCAGGCTTAATGCCAGAACCGCCCATAAAATGCGGAGCATCTGCTTCTATAACAGTAGTCCCATTGGCATGCTCTAAAGTCAATGCAAACTGAGGCTTATTTTCCATAAAATTCCAGCTGCCTTCAATCTTCTTTACCTTTTTTGCTTTGCTCTTGTGCTTTTTAACCTCTTCAACAAAAGCACTTGATTTAGTCAAATTTATGTTATTTAGTTTCATTACTTATTGCCTCT
>CAZUSQ010000197.1:0-2690 GCA_964622655.1 uncultured Methanosarcinales archaeon | reverse complement strand
TATTCTGTAAAACAAAGGGAAAAACATTCTTGAAAGCATGAATAAACAAAATACAGTATAGACAATGCAAGAAAAATACACGCCCAAATAGACGGCTTAAGCAAGCCAGTTTACACCGATTACAGATCAAAACTTTTATTAGAATATCTCTCTGGCTACGCAAATAAAAATATTAAAGAATTTCTTTATGTTGAAGGCATCAAAACATAAATAGCGCTGATTTGGCTGCAGTAAGGGACAGTTACATATGGGTGGACCATAAGCTAATCAAAAACCTGCTGAAGCCACATCCCTTTATAGAATTTCCAAAGGAAGTCTATAATCCGCCAAAAAACTGGGTTGTAGTCAAAGAAATAAAAAACCCGGAGGGAAATGCAATATTATATTATGCGACTTAATTGGTTTGTTGAAATATCTATATGCCTAATCTGAAAAAGTTTAAATTTTTAGAAATATCTAGACGAAACGCAAAAATTAGGAAAATATTTAAAGAGATAATAGACTCCATTAATTTTGGGGCGGTAGTTATTTTCATATTAAAACCAAAGTTTTTGTTATGGACATTAATCATTTACTTAATTTCTATATTTTTAATTTTACCTCAGGCTTTTGCGATACATTTTTGGAGTCCAATAGGTTTTAGTGTAAGCCGCGTAGGCAATGAAACTTTTAATACATTAACTAATTTCACACCAATTAATGTATCAGAAGGGTGCTCAATAGTAAACAATCAGCTGAATTGCCCAGTAAACTCCGGAGTTACTTACGCTCCACGACCAAATCCCGATGGCAATACTTTACCAAACTTAAGCACCAATACAAATAATTTTACAATAGAATGGGATATGGGTTTCAATTGTCAGAATGAGTCTAATCTAACCTTATGGGGGAAATCTAATAAAACTTCTGAAATTGGTAATAGCATTACATTAGTTTGGAATGGTACTTCACTCGTTTTAATTGATCAAGAAAGTGGAGCCTTCAAGTCAATAATACCTAATATAACTAATGATGCAACATTGTATCGTTATAAGGCTACTTTTTATGAAAATGGTTCCAATAGTTCCAATGTTCATTCTATATCTATTGCAATAAATAATACAAACGAAACTAACATTGAAATATTTAAATCTGGTTTTAATTTCAACGACCCTGTCTCTATAAGTTTTGGTTATGAGAGTAGTCATTGCCTTATTATTGTTGATAATTTAACAATATATAATGGTACAATATTTCCGTTTGGACACACAATTCAAAATTTTGTTTTTAAGCATACCACTCCAATTAATGAAAATGCAAGTTTTGATTACGATGAAGATTATTTAATGGCTCCAGGAAGGTATGCAGGAGTAAAAATAAATATAAGCAATGTGACAAGTGGAAATTTTTTTAGCATTATAAACATTTCAAAAACAAGTGAATGCACAGCAACATTAGGCTATATATTTTCAAATTCAACATCCCTTCAAGAACTGGCAACTTGTAGTTTTATAGAAAATGATTGTGTTTTCTCAGGGGGCTACAATGCCTATATTGATTCAGAAAATGGAACAATATTAAGGCTTGCAACAAGAAGCATTTCAAATTGGGATGCAAGGGCAACAGATACATCAGCAACTGCTTTTCCCACAATGTTTGGAACTAAAATTAAATGGATTGATGGTTTTATAGATGATGGTTCAGGTAAGTGGCTGACTTACAATATTGCACATTGCATAAATAGTTTATGGGGTGAAGAATTAATTCCTATTACAAACGCGTCATTAACAGTTACAAAGCTTGTCATCAACAACGACACCGGAACAAAAGATATTAATGATTTTACTTTAAATGTTAACAACACTATTGTGATAAGCGGAGTTCCTATAATATTTGACCCTGGAGTTTATCAGGTCAGCGAATTGCAGGATGTAGGATACAATTCAAGCATCTCTGGAGACTGTGATTCAGAAGGATTTATAACCCTCAATTCTGGAGAAAACAAGACTTGCATCATAACAAATGATGATATACCAGTTTTAGAAAATTCTTCATTAACTTTAATAAAAATAGTTGTGAATAATGACACTTGCAAATCAACAAATTCAAATTTCACTTTGAGAATCAATGAAACAGTAGTTGAGGAGGGCGTTTCAATCAATATCCAGCCTGGTTTTTACAATGTTAATGAAATTCAGAACTTAGCCTATATCCAAAGTTTCTTGGGTGACTGTGACTCAAACGGGAATATACTTCTTAAGCCAAAGCAAAATAAAACCTGCATTCTATTAAACGATGATATTACTCCTGGAATTATTAAAGGCATTAAATTTAGAGACTCAAATGGTAATGGAGTCAAAGACGTTAATGAACCAAGACTGAGAGCTTGGAGAATATATATAGATTCAAATGATAATGGATTTTTGGATAAGAATGAAATATCTGTTTTAACAAACATTAATGGTTCTTACCAATTTAATGGGCTAGGCATCGGAACTTATGTTATAAGGGAGCAATTAAAAGCCGGCTGGACTCTTACATTGCCGTCAGGAGGAAAACATATTGTTTCAATTAATGGAAGTGGCGTTGTAGTAAACAATATTGACTTTGGAAATAAGCGCTAGAAAAGTTAGACTATTATCAAAGGAATTTTATTATTACTCATAAAACAATTCTTCTTTTCCTAAATTCTCCTTGTACCAATTATAAGT
>CAZUSQ010000196.1:0-2693 GCA_964622655.1 uncultured Methanosarcinales archaeon | reverse complement strand
TTCAGGGTCCAATAAAAGAGACACATCTTCTTCAGGTTTTGAAGTAATTCCATAAACTATATTATACAGTTTTTTGTGGTACTCATCAACTTTATCTTGGAATTTCTTTTTTGCTTTGTATATCCAAAATATATTTTTACCAGCTTTAATTTTAAGGGCAATGTATTGCTCAATCTGTCTGAGAATCTGCTCAATAGTCAATTCTTCTGGCGGAGTCGGCTGGGGAGGTTGTGTAGGTTGTTCTCTTGGTCCTCTCCCTAACAAGCCCTTTAGCCTATCTTTTTGCCAGTAACCTAATCCTGCTAAACCTGCCAAGAACAAAGGAATTAACACCCAAAACCATGAAACTCCAGTCCCAAAAATACCACCTTTTCCTGGTGCTTCTGCAGTTGGCGTTGTTGTAGTCGGCAACGTAGTCGGTCCAGTTGGTGTTGGTGCAGCAGGCGCTCCAAACAAATCTCTTAAAGCAGGAGGCACTCCTGGAGGTCCAGGCAGTTCAGGGAATTTAATGCCTTTAAATAAATCTGCAAAATCTCTGAATGCAGGAGGTGCTCCAACTTCAGGAGTTATTGCAGCAAACAAGCCTTGAATTAAACCAATTGTTAAAAGTGTTAACAACAATGCCAAAATAAAGCGCCAGAACTTGCTTTTTATACCTTTCAGCAACCACCAATAAAATATAAACAATAATGTATACAAAAGCCATTGAATGTAAGGCAGCAATATAGTTGCTGAAAATCCACCTAAAACAAGCAAGAAAGCAGTCATTAATCCAAGCAAAATTACAATTACTTGTTCTGGTTTTTTAACTTCTTTGAATGCATACCTTGCACCCATCATGTATATAGCTATAAACAAAAATGAAAAGAAGAAAAAGTCAATAGCCTTTGCATATGGCTTGTATTGCTCGCCTGTGAAGAAATTATTAATTTGTACTAAGCCGCCTCTAAATGATTCTGTGAAAGGCTTTGCATAGGTTATTGTTGAGAGTAATAGTATTAATGTGATTATCAAGATTGATTTTGCTATTGTTTTTTTATTGATATTGGCTATTTTCATTTTTGAGCGAAAGGTTTATATATTTCATTTATGTAGGTTGTATTACAATGAAACATCCTAGAGATATGACAACTGAGGAACTGATTGAACTGGCTGACAATATAAAGAGAGGCATCACTACTGAATGGATTAAGAGGCGCCAAACTGTAAAGCACGAGTCTAAACTCTTCATAATCTAACTTATTAATTATTTTTATCATTCTTTTTAAAACCTCGAAATGCATTGCTTTATTACCTCAACAACTTTATCTTCTCCAAACAACACAATTCCTTTCCTCAACAATTGCAACATTGCAGAGTCTTTTTTTCTAAGCAAATCAATAATTTCGTCTTCAGTTTTTGTAATAACATCTACATTTGGAATTGAGATATCAAGAATTGTAATGCTATCAGTTATCAGAAGCAGGGTTTTCTTATCAAAAATAGCAGCTTTTGCTTGCTTAAATTGCTCAACATCTATTGTAATTTTTTCTTCTGAATACAATAAAACAATTGCAGCTAAATGCTCAGCAATCTTGTTCTCAAAATTAATTGCATAGAATAACCCTGTTCCTAGCTTTTGCCCAACAACAATGTTATTTTTTTCTAATTTTTTTAGAATGTTAAAGACACCTGCTGGGCTGAATTTTAATCTTTGGGCAATGTTCCTTATGGTAAGCTTTTCAGTGAAGTTTCTAACAAGAAAGTTAACTACACTAAATTCATTGTCCGATAACGATAGCATTGTTTATTTTTTATATATGATTATTATTTATTTTTGAATAAATTATCATTATTTAAAGTTAAATATTTATCTTTAAAAAGCTATTATTTAAATTTAAAGATTATTTAAATTAAATTTATAATTGAATATATATTTATATAGAACTAATATCTATTATTTTTAAATATTTCGATTTTATTCTACTTGATTAGTTCAAATAGCAAAGTTTTTAAACTCTGAATCGGAAGGTATAAATTGGAGGTGTAATATGGATCCAACATGCCATCATGGTGCATGTGCTAAATGCTGGGCTGCAAAGTATATCATTATTGGTGTTGTAGTACTTTTAACTGCGATTTATTGGCCTGATAGGATTTGGCATGTAATAGGTGTTTTATTGATTTTAAAAGGCCTAATGAAATGGGTTAAGCCAGCTTGTCCACATTGCGAAGAACCAATGAAAAAAGGCAAGAAATAAACTTGCTTTTTGATTCAATTAAATTTTTATAGCAGAGATTTTTCTATGCTTATTTATGAATATCAATAAAGTTCTGATTACAAAGCAAGGTAAAAAATTCTATGTAAAAGACATAAATCAAGATTTGCATACACAGTATGGCTTTATAAAAAAAGACGACTTAAAGAAAGCAAAAGAAGGCACTTTGCTTAAATCCAATACAAAAAAAGAATTCTTTGTTTTTTCTCCATATTTCATTGACTTATACAGGAAAATAAAAAGAGATGCCCAAATAATCCCTTTAAAAGATATTGGTTTAATAATTACAGAAACTGGAATTAATAAAAATAGCAAAGTCCTTGATGCAGGCTCTGGCTCTGGTGCTTTAGCATGTTTCTTAGCTTCAATAGCAAAAGAGGTTGTAACTTATGAAATAAGGGAAGATGTTATTGAAATTGTAAAGTCAAACATTGA
>CAZUSQ010000195.1:0-2694 GCA_964622655.1 uncultured Methanosarcinales archaeon | reverse complement strand
AGTTTTTTAATGGATTTATAAATTAAGTGTTATGAGAATTCTTGATATAACATAACTATTTTAATTTTTTTATAATACTCCTAAAGTTTTTTTAATAAGATATATAAACAAGCTATATTTTCATATCCTATGGAAATCTCATCTAAAACTCCAAGTGCGTCCCTTTACTCCTCTTTTTGGGATGCACTGTTTTTTATTTTTATCATAATTTGTGTTAAGAGTAACATTCAATGATAATTACAAATAAATAAAAATACTAGGAGTGACTTTTATATTAACAAAGTGAAGAAAGTAAACCGCTTTTAATGTTTATTGTATAAATAGGCGAGGGCGAACGATTGGCAGGAAAGTGAGCCCGAGCACAAGAATATGTGAGCGAAGCGAACGGATTGAAAATTAAAAATAAACAGCAAAAATAAATCAATAAAATGCCTTACGAATTTAAGTTTCCAGATGTTGGAGAAGGAATCCATGAAGGAGAAATAGTTAAATGGTTTGTTAAAGAAGGAGATAAAGTAAAAGCTGACCAGCCACTTGGCGAGATTGAGACAGACAAGGCAATTGTTGAGATGCCATCTCCCAAGTCTGGCAAAATCCTGAAGTTGCATGTTCCTGCTGGAGGCATAATTCATGTTGGCGAAACAATGGTTACAATTCTTGAAGAGCATGAAACAGAAGAAGATGCAAAGAAACATTTTGAGGCTAAGAAAGAAGAAATAAGCCAAGTTCCATATACTGGTTCTGTTGTTGGTTTCTTAGAAGAAGCAAAAGAAGTAAAACCAATACAAGCAGCAAAAAAAGAAATAAAAGCAACAATTACAACAACAAAGCAAGAAATTCTTGCAACACCTGCTGTAAGAAACCTTGCAAAACAGCTTAATGTTGATTTAGCAACTATCCAAGGAACTGGTCCTGAAGGAAGAATTACAATTGATGATGTACAAAAATCTGTTCCTACCAAGAAAGAAGAAACTGCAAGAATTAAAGTAACCAGAAAATACGATTTCTTTGGCTATGTTGAAAGAGTTACTTTGCATGGCGTAAAAAAGATAGTTGCACAAAAAATGACAGAATCAATTTTTACAGCTGTTCAACTTACTAATATGAATGAAGTTGATGTAAAAGAATTAACTGCTTTAAGAGAGAAAGAAAAAAGTGCTTATGAAAAAGAAGGTATAAAGCTAACATTTTTGCCTTATATAGTAAAAGCAGTTGCATTAACATTGAAAGAGCACCCTTATCTTAATGCTTCTCTTGAAAGGGAAGAAATTGTTTTGAAGAAATATTACAACATTGGAATTGCAGTTGACACAGAAGATGGCTTAATGGTGCCTGTTGTTAAAGGAGCTGATGCAAAGGACATAAAAACAATTGCAAAAGATATTGATAAATTAGCAAATGATTCAAGAAACAGGAAAATAAATTTAATGGATTTAAGAGGAAGCACGTTCTCTGTAAGTAATCTTGGTTCTGTTGGAGTTGAGTTTTTTACTCCAATCATTAATTACCCTGAAAGCGCAATACTTGGAGTTGGCAGGATTATGGAAAAGCCGGTTGCAAAAAGTGGCAAAGTTGAAATAATAAAAATGCTGCCTTTGTCTTTAACTTATGACCATAGAATTGTTGATGGCGCTCAAGCTGCAAGGTTTATGATGGACTTGATTGTAAGGCTTGAGTTGTGTGAGTTTGAGTAATAAATTTTCTTGTTTAGATTTAATTTTACCCACTTCTCTCCACATAACAAGCTCCTTTATTCTTAAGCAATGTATTTGCTGAAAGCATTATCGTATTGTATTTTATTTTTGACAAGTCTTGTGCTCTCATAAGCTCAAATTTTGAAAGTTCTTCTGCTTTGAATTCTTTATCTTTAGTGAAATTAGTTTTTAATGCTTCATAGACTTCTTCTTGACTTAAATTTTTATAATGTAATATTGAGATTACTTTTTCTTTTACAATTTCTTTTGAAATGTTCAAAGTTTTTGGCATCACATCAAAATCTATATCATAAACCAAAGTACCATGTTGTAAATAAATGCCTTTGTCCATTGCTTTTGCTGCATTTCCAGAAATCTTCTTGCCATTAACTACAATATCATTTTTATTTTCTAAAGTCGCATTTATTCCCAAGTCATTTAAAGAATTAATAATCCAAGAACAAATCTGCTTGTAAGCATTTTCTATGCTATATTTAAAAATCCTTATTGGAGCAATAACGCTGTATGTAAAATCAACTTTATCATGAAAAACAGCTCTGCCACCTGTCATTCTTCTCACAATGTCAATGTTGTGTTTTTTGCAAGCATCTAAGTTTATTTCTTTTGGATTTTGATATGCACCAAGAGAGATTGAGCTGGGCAACCATTTATAAAACCTTATTGTTGGCAATTCTCTTTCATTTGCAACACTTTCATAAATAGCATGGTCAATAGCCATGTTCATAGCTGCAAAATAAGTTCCTTGCTCAATAAGACGCCATTTCATAATATTTTTGTATTTGGATTTTTATTTAAAATTTATTGTTTTGAGTGGGGAGCGTCCCACATGAACAAGAAAAAAAGAGGTATATTAAACTTGTTAAGCAATTGGCAAGTTGTTTAAAGAGATTGTTTATAATGCTAATAGATTAGTTAATTATTTTATAGAATTCCTAAGAGGAATTCTACTGTGCTCCACAATCAAAACATTTAAATACTT
>CAZUSQ010000194.1:0-2728 GCA_964622655.1 uncultured Methanosarcinales archaeon | reverse complement strand
TTGAACTTTATATCAAGCCATTCTAACTCAGTCCTGCTAAAATTAATAAATTTATATATACCAGCAATTTTTGCATTCTTTTTTGAGTAATTAACATATTTGAACAAATGGTCATAGCAATATATCTTAGCCTTAGACTTATTTATTTTTTTATCAATTTCCTTAAAAAATTTATCAAAATCGATGCCAAGCTTTAATTTCAAAAAAGCAAATTTATCCTTTTTATAGTAATTATAAGGGAAATCGGTCGCATAAAATGCAGCTTCTATGGAAATTATGCCATCTCTTGAAAATGGGTCAAGCATAATGTCATTCTTTGTAAAGCCACTTTCTCTAATTAAAGCATATGCAATTGTTCCCCTTAATGAATTGGGATGAAGAAAAATCTTATAACCTCTCTTGTTAAGCTCAAATCCGGCAAAATCAACTCCTAAATAGCATTTATTATTTATTACGCAGATAAAGAATATAATCTCAAAATCTTTAATATCTACTTTAGATTTTATTTTTTTCAAAATAAGTTTGGCAACTTTTGTTTCAACATCAACACTATTAAAATCATGTTTTCCCACCCTTATACATTCAACTTTGAATTTTTTATATTTTACCCATCCATTAAAATCTTCTTTATCGATAAATTTTTCTACCTCCTCAAAAAAATTTTTAAATTCAAAACTGTCAATTAAATGCAAAATTCTATCAGCAGACTGACATTTGTAGCACAATAAACACAGCTCCTCAAAATCTTTAAAATCAAATATAACACAACCCTCTTCAATAATTGAATCTGCATTAATCAGTTCTTTAATTTCAATAGATGCAATTTCTTCGATACCTCTTGAAGTTATAACCAAGCCTTTCATGAAGAAAGTCAAAATATTTTCTTTTAAAAAGTTTTTGCAATTATTTTTTGAGTAATGATTTTTTCTTTAATCTACTACGCAAGCTAGGACTTGCTTTTAAGCGCTTGAAGAACTCAATCTGCTTAAGTCTTTTCTCAGCTTCTTTTTTGGTTCTGTATCTTCCAAAAACTCTGCCAGTTGTTTCTGATAAAACAACATATTTCCCTTTGATTTTTTTAATCATAAATATAAGTTCTATTAAATGTTTAAATAATTTTCTAAAATATATACAAATAGAAATATTTATATCAATAACTTAATATTCTGTTTTAATGAAAAGAATAATCATTGATACTAATTTTTTATTGATTCCCTATAAATTTAAAGTAGATATATTTTCAGAATTTTTTAGGGTTTGTGATTTTAATTATAAACTATTTATTTTCGAACAGTCAATAAATGAATTAAAAGAAATTATTAAAAAACAGTCTGGAATAGATAAAAATGCTGCACAATTCGCATTGAAACTAATTGAGCTTAAAAATATTAGTACGATTAAATCCAAGCAAAAAGATGTAGATATATTGATTCTAAATACTATAAATAAGAATACAATAGTGGCAACCCAAGATTTATATCTTAAAAAAGAACTGTTCAAAAAAGGTGCTTCTGTAATCATACTTAGACAGAGAAAATATCTTAGTCTTATTAAGAAAGCTTTATAAATGATATCCTTTTCCTAGATGTGTTAAAATGTTCTATAAGATAGAATTAAAAGACCATATTAGGGTACCTCCTAACTTATTTAATTTGCCTTTGGAAGAGGCTGTAATCAGAAGAATAAAAGTAAAATACAATGGTTTTATCTCAAAAGACTTAGGCATTGTTATAGATGTAGCTGGAATGAAAGAAATAGGAGAAGGTGTTATAATACCAGGTGACGGTGCTTCTTACTATGATGTTTCATTTGAACTTTTAACCTTTAAACCAGAAATGCAGGAAATAGTGCTTGGCAAAATAAAAGATATTGCTGAATTTGGAGCTTTCATCAATATAGGGCCTATTGATGGTATGATTCATATAAGCCAAACAATGGACGATTTTGTCAGCTTTAGCAAAGATAAAACATTAGCAGGCAAAGAAACGAAGAGGATATTAAAGCTTAATGACCTTTGCAGAGCCCGCATAATAGCTGTTTCATTTAAAGATATTTTAAATCCCAAGCTTGGGCTTACAATGAGACAGTCTGGCTTAGGAAGATTAGACTGGATAAAAGAAGAATCAGAAGAAAAAGCTCCTAAAAAGGAAGAAAAAGAGCATAAAGAAAGGAAGAAATAAGATGAAAAAAAAAGTATGTAGGAGATGCAAGATGTTTGTTGATGGCAATGAATGTCTAGTATGCAAAACTAACCAATTCTCTACAAACTGGCAAGGCAGACTCTATATTGTTGATGCTAACAAATCAATCATTGCTGAAAAGACCGGGCTTAAAGTAAAAGGTGAATATGCTATTAAAGTAAGGTGATTTCTTTGCAAATAAATATTACTAACAAGAAGGAAGAGCCATTATTATCAAGGACATTGATAAAAGGAACTGTAGATTTTGAAAAAGCAACACCAAGCTATTCAGAAGTTACTTCATTGATTGCTATGCACTTGAAATCAGATGATAAATTAATTGCAATAAGGCATATTTATAATACATTTGGCGCAAAAAAAGCAGAAGTTATAGCTTATGTATATAGTGACGAAGCAAAAAAACAATTTATAGAGCCAAAAATAAAGGAAAAGAAGGAGAAAAAGGCAAAGGAAGCTAAGAAAGAATAGTTTAATTTTTTAGAAATAATTAATTATTGTTAATGCCCTATCGGCTAGAAAAACATAAC
>CAZUSQ010000193.1:0-2744 GCA_964622655.1 uncultured Methanosarcinales archaeon | reverse complement strand
AGATAAGCGGTCCATATATATTAAGTGTCACAAGGCTAATAGAAAATGGGAATATTACAGACAAGCAGTTTGAGCCGCATACAATAACAAATTTAACTTATACAGATTTTGAAAGGCCGCCTTTGCCTGATTTGAAACTGAATATGACTGTAATTTTCAACCAGACAACAAATCAATCTAATGTTACAATAAAACTCAACAATACTGGAGAGTCAACAGCTTTTAATGTATTCCTTGATGTTTTTAACAATGAAACTTTTTCAGCTATAAACAGTACTGTAATACTAAATGTTAACGAATCGCAAATTTATAATTTTATAGTAAGCAATACATCCAATACAACATTATTCACAGCAATAGCAGATTTTGATAATTTGGTGGATGAAAGCAATGAGAGCAACAACATAGTCCAAAATACAAAAGCAGAAGTAGTTTCTTTAGCTATAGAATCTATGACCACAATGTACACCAATGGAACATTAAAAATCTTTGAATTTGTAATTCTAAATGACGGAGACACAACCGTTACAGATGTCCAATGGCAGTTTGACACAGATGATAAAAATGTAATAAACAGCACAAGCAATATAAGCTTGACTGCAAATGAAAAGGCATTTGTGTACTTGCAGCATAATTTCAGCGGCACAGGAAGCTACAACATAAAGGCAAATGCCACTGGCTTAAGGCAATCTACTTCTGTAACAGCTTCCTTAAGCTCTAATGCAGGCATTGGGGATTTAATAGTAAATAGTTTTGATGATTTAAGCGTCCAAGGCACAAATGTTATATTTGAAATACAAGCCAGGAATAACCTAAATGAGAATATAAGCAATGTAAATTGGTCTTTGGATACGAAAAACAATGCAATAATCAATGCATCTCAGTTATCTAGCTTAAGTCCAAATGAAACAATCTTTATTTATGCAAATTATGATTATGGCGCAGGCGGCACTTATGCTCCTACAGCAACAGTTACAAACATAACTTACTCAGACACAAAAACAGCTTCTGTTACTACAAACACTGCTCCTGCTATAACATCAATTCCGGACATAAGCTTTAATGAAGACGCCTATAATGACAGCCTAAACCTAAGCGATTATGTAAGCGACGCAGAAGACGCTGATTCTGCTTTGATATGGACAGTTTCAAATAATGTTAATGTAACTGTATCAATAAACCAAACAACAAAAAAAGTTAATTTCACTGCCTTAGCAAACTGGTCTGGCTCTGAAAATATCAAATTCACAGTTAATGACACTTCTGGATTAACAGCAAATGATACTGTACTAGTTACTGTTAACCCTGTTAACGATGCTCCTACTTTTAACTCAAGCAAGCAAATACCAAATATGACATGGCCTGAAGATATTGTAAATAGCTCATTAAATCTCAGCAGTTATTTCTATGACATTGATGGCGATGCTTTAAACTACACGTGGACTATTCCAGGCAACATATCAGTTAATGTGAGCAACCAGACTGGGAAGGTTATTTTAACGCCGCAGGCAAATTGGTCTGGAGTAAACTACATAATATTCACAGCATATGACACTTCCGGCTTAAATGCAACCAGCAATAATGCAACTTTAAATATTACGCCAGTGAATGATGCGCCTACATTCACAGGAACTATCCCAGAATGGAAATGGCAAGAGGACATTGTAAATTCATCCCTAAATTTAACACAATATTTTTCAGATATAGATGATGATGCTTTAAGCTATAATTTCACCCATGTAAACAACATAACCATCTCAATAAACAATAATACAGGAATTGTTAATTTTACACCCAGTCTAAACTTTAATGACGCAAGGTATGTAATTTTTACCGCCATTGATGCAAAAAACCTAACAGTTTCAAGCAATAATGTAACATTAAATGTTACTCCTGTAAATGATCCTCCTGTGATTGATACATTTACGCCTTCAGATTTGACTCCAATAATAAAGTTTGGCAATAGCTTGACTTTCAACCATACATCAAGCGATGTGGATGGAGACACTCTGACATACAGCTGGAAGCTTGATTTAGCAGAGCAAAGCGCAGAGCAGGGATGGAAATACACTCCGGGAAGCAATGGGGTAGGCAGCCACAACGTTACCCTGAACTTGTCAGATGGAGCTGCAAATGCAACAATGCAGTGGAACGTTTCTGTCATAAACCAGTCAGATATTGATGTTTATGGATTATCTGTCCTAAACCAGAACTCAACAGTGGCTATTTTTGGATTTAGCATAAACAATACAGGCAAAAGCAATATGTCTAGCATCAATTGGAGCCTTGACACAGGCCAGGAGACAGTCTCATCCAATCAACTTGTTAGTCTTCAGCCTAATGAAAGCGTCTTTGTATTTTCCAGCTACAATTATACATCCACTGGAGGATATACTGTAACAGCATCTGCAACAAATGACACGCATACTGATTCAGACACTATTGCAATTGATATTCCGGACATTGAAATAGGCAACTTATCTGCATTAAATGAAAGTGGGAATAAAAGAATATTTGAAGTCATAATTAAGAATTCTTTAAATATTAATCTAACAAATGTTAACTGGACTTTTGACACTAAAAACAGCAACGTTATTAACAGCACCTATACAGTTATATTGCAGCCAAGCAAGGAATTATTTGTCTATTTGGATTATAACTTTACTACAACTGGAACATTTAATGTTAATGCTAGTGCTAGAAATGGTACTTTGATCGATTCGAGGAATTTGACTGTAACTATC
>CAZUSQ010000192.1:0-2759 GCA_964622655.1 uncultured Methanosarcinales archaeon | reverse complement strand
AAACTAAATAGAATAAAAAGAAGGATAAAATGAAATATGACTTGCATATGCACACACATTACTCAAAATGCAGCAACCTTAAGCCAGAAATAATACTAAAGCTAGCAAAAAAGCACAAGCTTGATGGAATTGCAATCACAGACCATCATGAAATAAAAGGTGCTTTAGAGGTTAAAAAATTAAATAAAGATAAGAATTTCGAAGTTATAATTGGAGAAGAGATAAGCACAAATTATGGGGATGTTTTGGTTTATTATTTGAATAAAAAAATTTATGCTATTGATTTTTATGAAGTTGTTGATGAGGCAAAAAAGCAAAGCGCATTAATAACAATAGCACACCCATTCAGAACAACCTTAATCCATAACCATAAGTTTCAACTACCAATTGATAAAATAAAAAACAAAATAGATGCAATTGAATGCTTTAATGCAAGAACATTGCCTGGTGACAATAAAAAAGCCAATGCTATCGCTGATAAATTAAGCATTGCTAAGACAGCTGGCTCTGACTCACATTTCTTTTTTGAAATTGGAACTGCATGCACAATTTTTGATAACGATTTAAGAGAGGCAATAAAAAGCAGAAAAACTAAAGTTGATGGAACAATTAAATTTGGAGTTTTTGGTGGTGTGCTAAGTTATTTTAAAAAAAGAATATTTTAATCAATTCTCTCCCTTAACTTATATACATATTTCATCAAGTTTATTGTTTGTTTTTTAATATTTTTTTTATTTTTAAAATAAATAGGTTTTCCTATATTTAGTGTAGAATTGAAAGGAATATAAGAAGATTTTACACTTATTGGCAATATAAGTACTTTTGTTTCTAGAGCAAGTCTTAAAGCCCCTGTTTTTGGGTTTTTTGTTCTTCTTGTGCCACCCTCTGGAAAAATTCCAACTATTTCTTTTGACTTAATAAGCTCTTTTGTTTCCTTATATACTTGCTCAGAATTAAACAAAGGAATACATCCAGCCCATTGCCTGCAAATTGTATTGCCTAAAAACCACCAAGTTGGTGTTGCAACAAAATGTACTTTTTTATTTAATTTTTTAAGTACTGGATAAATTATGTATAATGGGTCTATAAGCCTTTCATGATTTGAAACTATTATAAATGGGGTTTTATTTGGTATGTTGTTTATGCCTTTAATTCTTTTTATCATTAACCAATTGAGAGGATAAAACCAAAATTTTGTTATTGGATAGACCATTTAATCGTATTTAACTCCTAATAGTTTTATTCTTGTTAAAACAACATCATAAATTTCCTTCAAAAATGCCATTAATCCATATTTTTTTGTTTGTAATCCTATATGATCCATTCCCTCTAACTTAACCTTAATAACTTTTAATTTCTTCTTTTTGCAATAATCATTCATCACGCTTTCTAAACCCCAACCTTCTATCAGTTGATTCTTTCTTATTTCCATAAAAACTTTTGTTAAAATTGCTCTTTCCCCCCCCGTTAGGGGAAAATATGGCATTATTGCATTAGCTATAATATTTCCTTTATCCCTAAGCCCAATGACCATGACAGCATCATTTTTAAACATTGGCTTTAGCAATTTGTCAATGTGCTCTTTTCTAAGCCCAATCAAATCAGCATCACACAAAAGAATAATATTAGATTTTATATTTTTTGTCCCGACTTTTACTGCATACCCTTTACCTTTAGGTTTTTTCAATGTTATTATTTTTACTTTAAATTTTTTTATTATATTGGGTGTATCGTCTGTACTTCTACCATCTATAACAATAATGTTATCTATTCTATCACTCGATGTTAATATCTCTAATACATTTTTTATTGTCTTTTCTTCATTATACACAGGAACAACAGCAGTAACTTTCATTTTTAAGTTAGTTTATGCAAAAACTATATAAACCTATATTTAAAATTTTTTAGGTATGAATGAATTTATACTATTCTTGCTAAAATGCTTTTATTTAATGCAGCCTGCTTACTTTGCCAATATGGCACCTGTAATAGTTAAAAAAATCAATTTATTTGTTATTCCAATCGATTTCAATAAAAATTTAAACAATAAGCCTATACTTGGAAAAAATAAAACATTTCGTGGCTTAATTTTTGGTATTATTTTTGCAATTATTGTTGTATATTTACAATTTTTATTGTACAATAAAGAATTTTTTAAAAATATATCATTTGTTAATTATCAAAACTGGCTTTTATTTGGATTTTTGATTGGTTTAGGAGCTTTAACTGGTGACTTAGTAAAGAGCTTTTTCAAAAGAAGACTTGGCTTAAAACCAGGTGCAAAATTTATTCCATTTGACCAAACAGATTTTGTAGTTGGTGCTTTAGTTTTTATTATGCCAATTTTTAATTTAACATTAAAAATATTTGTTACTTCATTATTATTAAGTTTTATATTGCATATCATAGTTAATCATGTTGCTTTTTATTTGAAAGTTAGAAATAAGAAATGGTAGTTAGTTAAATAAAAAATAATAAATTTGCAATAACAATAAAACCTATATTATAAAAAATAATTTTATATTGATTTTTTTCTTTTTTGTTGTACAATAAAGATGCTGTTGGAAGTCCATAAAGCATAATCAAGCTCGATTCTATCATAAAAAGATTCGTATTTTTTGAGCTAAAAAAAAATAAAACTCCTAATAATAGGTATATTATAATTGATTTATTTAGCGAATGATTAATTTTATATTCAATTTATAATAAAACTATAAAAAATAAGAACAGGATTATTAAATTCAATTTATCTTTAACAT
>CAZUSQ010000191.1:0-2780 GCA_964622655.1 uncultured Methanosarcinales archaeon | reverse complement strand
GCAAATAGAGATTCGATAATATCAGAAGCGTTAGACCAAATAAGAAGATACCATCAAGAAACTCCAGAAATGATGACTTTACTGCAATTAACCACAGTTACCAACATTATTCATTTTCTCTATGCTGCAACATGGTGCACAGAATCAAAAAGCATTTTCAATTGGAAATTAGAAAATCAAGCTAAAACATATGAAGGATTAGTAAAAGGCTTTTTTGATAAGAAAAGACTAGTTGAAATTATCTTGAAGTATATTCTCTTTACAAGAAAAGACGATGTTCTGCAAAAAGTAGTATTAAGACCTCATCAAATAAGAGCTGTACACAAAATTATTGACCGTGCAGAACACAAAACAAAGCATCGCGCATTAATCTGGCATACGCAAGGGAGCGGAAAAACTTATACTATGATAGTGGCTGCGGAGAGAATCCTAGAAAATCCTATCTTCAATAATCCAACAGTCATACTATTAGTCGATAGAAATGAACTCGAAACTCAAATGTTTAATAATCTCATAGCAGCAGGTTATGACCAAAAAGATTTAGAAGAAAGAACTGCTCAAACAAAAAAACATCTAAGAGAGCTTCTACAAAATGATACTAGAGGATTAATCATTTCAATGGTTCATAAGTTTGAAAATATGCCTACGGATATTAACACAAGAAAAAATATTTTTGTATTGGTAGATGAAGCTCATAGGACAACAGGGGGGGATTTAGGCAATTATTTAATGGGTGCTTTGCCAAATGCTACTTATATCGGATTTACAGGAACACCCATAGATAAGAAAGGGAAAGGTAGCGGAACATTTATCACTTTTGGAAGAGATGATGAGCCGCAAGGTTATTTAGACAAGTATGGGATAGCTGAATCAATTAATGATGGAACAACAGTAAAGCTTCACTATTCTTTAGCACCAAATGAGCTTCTTCCAGATAAGGAAGTCTTGGAAAAAGAATTTTTGAATTTAGCAAGCTTACAAAGAGTAAGCGATATTGAAGCATTAAACAAAGTCTTGGAAAAAGCTGTTAATCTGAGAAATATGCTAAAGAATAAACAGCGTATAAAGAAAGTTGCTGATTTTGTTGTTGACCATTTTAAAAAATATGTTGAGCCGATGGGATATAAAGCTTTTTTAGTCGCTGTTGATAGAGAAGCTTGTGCATTATATAAAATTGAATTAGATAAATTGCTTCCTAAAAAATATTCAGAAGTTGTTATTAGTCCAGCACATAATGATTCTGAATTATTATCCCAATTTCATCATTCAACAGAAAAAGAAAAGGAAATAAGGAAAGCATTTACAAAGCCAGATAAAGATCCTAAAATCTTAATTGTTACTGAGAAGCTTCTTACTGGATTTGATGCTCCAATTTTATATTGTATGTATTTAGATAAGCCCATGAGAGACCACGTTCTTCTGCAAGCCATAGCAAGAGTTAATCGTCCATATGAAGATGATAGTGGAAGAAAAAAACCATCTGGCTTTGTGTTGGATTTTGTCGGAATTTTTGACAAGCTAGAAAAAGCATTAGCTTTTGACCATAGCGACATAGAAGGAGTTATTAATGATATTCAAGTTTTGAAGCATAGATTTGAGGACTTAATCAAAATAGCCAAAAAAGAATATTTTAAGATTACGGAGAATAAGGCAAAAGATAAAGCAGTTGAAGCTTTGTTAGATTATTTTAGGAATGAGGAAATAAGAAAAGCATTTTTTGATTTCTATAAAGAAGTTTCAACAATATACGAAATTCTTTCTCCTGACGCTTTCTTACGTCCATTCATGGGAGATTATGAAAGACTTACAAGAATGTTTAAAATATTAAAAGAAGCCTATGAGCCAGGCATTACTATTGATAAAGAATTTACCAGAAAAACTGCCAAGTTAGTTCAAGAGCATACAAAGAGTGGCAAGATAAAAGCTGATTTAGAAATATATGAGATTGATGGAGATACTATTAAGAAATTGGAGGATAGCAATAAAAGCGATACCGAGAGAATTTTTAATTTACTCCTAAGCATAGAGTCAGCAGTTAATTCTGAGTTTAAACAGAATCCGTATTTAATTTCAATTGGACAACGTGCAGAGACGCTTTCTTTAATGTTCCAGCAAAGGCAAAAAGACACTAGAGACACTTTAGAAGGATTAAAGGGCATTGTTGAGGAAATAAATCAGGCGAAGAAGGAGCAAACAGAAAAAAATATGCCCAAAGATATCTTCACTATCTATTGGGTTTTAAGAAATGAAAAAGTTAGAAAGCCAGAGCAAATAGCTCAAGAAATGAATTCTGTTTTAGACAAATATCCTCATTGGAAATCAAGTGAAGAATACGAAAGAAAGTTTAGGCAAGAGTTGTATAAAATATTTACAACATATAAGATTGACATTAAGCAAGCAGTTCCTCTCGCTGTAAAAATTATTAAGATTTTGAAAGAGACCGAAAAATGATGATGATTACAGATTTCAAAAAAGAGGTGTTGGGCTGGGCAGAAGAGATGAAATTAGAGCCTAATGAAATACATATTAGAGGAATGACTAAAAAATGGGCAAGTTGTTCAAGTAGAGGTAGATTAACTTTTTCTTTTGAATTATTAAATAAAACAGATAATTTTAGAGCTAAGGTCATAGTTCATGAATTATTACACTTAAAGTACCCCGATCATGGCAAGATGTTTACTTCATTATTAACCGCTTATCTCTCTCGTAGAGGAATTAAAGCTATTTCAATTAAATTATAACACCCGATTCCCCCCGTTAATAGTCAGTACTAAAAAATT
>CAZUSQ010000190.1:0-2801 GCA_964622655.1 uncultured Methanosarcinales archaeon | reverse complement strand
CAATCGGCTCGCCTACATTGTTTTTCAGCCTCATCTTGAATGTGCCGCCTGCTGCTGAAATCTGGTAGTCAAGGCACTGGAATTCAGAGCCGAAATTGCACCTGTTAGGCAGCAATTTGCCCGGGCTCAATATGCCGAAATAAGCAAGAGTGCCTATCATAATTATAATAACCAAAAAAGCCCAGCCATATGTGGTGAGAAATTCCAATGCTGCTTGTGATTTACTGTTAAGTTTGAGCATTCTATCAACCTCTTTTTTTAGTCTTCTGAGTGAAATCTTCTTTCACTTGGAGTAAAATCCCTATGATAATAAGCAATAATGATGCATTAACTAGCAGTAACCCCATATTCAAAACTCCAAGACTTACTTCTTTAAACTGAGCTGCTATAGTAACACCGATAATCGTCATTAGAAAAACTACAGTTGCAGTGAAGAATTTATGCTGTGCATGGTTCATTTTGTTGCTCAAAATTTTAATCCTATCTGTTATTTATAAACTTTTTGTTTTTATTTTATTTTTTATATAATTCCAGCAAACAAAGTTCCAAGAGTTTTCATAAAGAAAAAATACAGTGCAATTGAGCCAAAAATATAAATTGGGATGTATTTAACTCCTCCTTTTATATCACCCTTTTCAACAATAGCAACTATTAATGAAGAAAACAATGATATTACAAAAATTGCCATCATAGAAAATAGCTTAAAATCTTCTGGGTCAACATTGACCTTAGAGAATACAAAAGGCAAAGCTGCTGCTCTTTGTGTTGCAGTAGAGATTTGGGCTACAAAATTCAATATAAGAATTAGCAAATGGAAGGAAAGCGCAAAAAGCAATGGGCTTATTACAATGACAATAACTGAAATAAAAATCACATAGGCAATTGCTGATGCTGACATCTCATCTTTTAATGCTTTTGTTTCCTTTAAATTATCAACAAGCCTGTCTATAAGCTCAGCAACATTGCCGCCACTTTCTAACTCACTTATCATTAGGTCGACTGTGCGCCTAAGCATTAATGAGTCATACTTGTCAGCGAGCTCTGTGAGTGCTTTACTAACCTCATATCCTGTCATTACCTTTTTTGAGGCTTTTGCCATCTCAGAGCCTAATATATCAAACCTTGGCTTTATAGCAGCCCATAAAGCTCTTTCAAAAGTCATTCCCCCTTTTAAGTTGGCAGAAAGCACTTGTAGAAAATCTGGCAGTTGCTCTTCCATATTTTTTGTTCTAAAGTATATTTTTAAGTCTAAATAAAAATATATCAGCAATATGAACAATGTTGCAAAAAACATTTGGGTTACAAACCATCCTAGGAATGAATAAATGTAAATCTCAAAAAGTGAGAATCTTTTTAGGTAAGGATAGATAAAAATTATGAATATCAAGGTTGTTATAAGAGCTGAAATGTAGAATAATAAACCAAAAAATCTATATGGCACTTCGTTAAAGCCAGCTTTTAACAAATATTTTCTTAAATTTGGTATAGCTTTCTTAGGCACAAACGCTTTGCCAAACTCCTCCAAAAAAATTATTTTAAATACCATTTTATAAATTAACCATTGGCCTTATTGACTTGAAAAGCGTTATAAAAACGAATTGCAATACAACCATGAAAAATATAAAGACAAGCAACCCCTTAAAATCAATTGTGATATTAAGGAAACTGGATATTACTATAAACATAGCTGTCCCAAGAGAAGGCAAAATAACAGCGGCAAGCATATAAAAAATTACTAAGGTATTCAATTTCTTGCCATATTTCTTTATCTCAAGCTCTTCTTCTCTTGTTATTTCTTCCAAAACTGATTCAAGTGGTTTTGTGACATCTATGCCAAGCTGTAATGCATTGTTTATGTGAAACATTATTCTTCTTAATTTGTCAGATGGTGAATATATCATCGCATTATTTAATGCATTTTCTATGGTACTGCCAGTATTTATGTCATCAACAATCTCTTTGATGTATTTTGTAGCAATGCCCCTGCTTTGCGCAGTTTCTATGAGCGCATTTAATAAAGGCCTTCCAGAATATAGTTTTACAAGCAAATACCTGCCTACAAAAATAACTTCTTTGTTAATTTCACGCTCCCTTTTCCTTATTTTAGCTTTGACTATAAGCAATAAGTATTCAAAAACTAAAATGAACAGAACAATAAAAATTGGGATTAATAGAAAATAGGATAGCTTAGCTTTTTGCAGCACGAAAAAAAAAAGAATAGTGAATAAAAAAGCATATATTACAGTTAACTTAAGATTTTTATTTACGTATTGTATTGGTGTGTATGGCAAATGGGCTATTCTCAATTCGCTTTTTAGAGTCGGAAAAAATGATGCAACCCTATTTACAAATCCCATTTTAAACGCTCTTTAAATGCATAAATGGTTTGTTATGATAGTATTTTGACATAACCAAGCCTATCTTATTGACATCTATCATATTTCTGCTAACAATCCATTTTAAAATTGTGATTTTTAATTGGATATCTGCATAGATTTCTTGCTTTGAAAGCCCTGTATAAAGGTTTAAGGTTTCTAAAATTGCAAGAGGCTCGTTAATAATTTCTAATGTGTCTCTTATTGGATTTAACTGCATTAAAACTCTTGGTTCACCATTTGGCAATATCTCTGCAATTTGCAATGTCCTTCTTCTGCCATTTCTTCTGTTGATATGCTGAACAACAATTAATGATAATGCTGACAAAAGTTGCTTTGGCAGGTCAATTGGAGGATTTGTAAGCCTGTTTATTGTTTCTCTTACATTGTTTGCATGCAAAGTTCCATAAACTGAATGCCCAGTAT
>CAZUSQ010000189.1:0-2802 GCA_964622655.1 uncultured Methanosarcinales archaeon | reverse complement strand
CTTGCTTTATAGTTATATTTTCTTGAACAGATGCAATTGCTGTATTCTTTTGAATTAGTTGAGCTTTAATTGTATAAGCTCCATTCGACACATTGAAAGAATAAGTTCCATTTTGAGCTATAAGAAATTGCTTTGGGATTGTGTTAACCTCAACTCTAGCATTATCTACTTTTTTTAGTGATAAATCATAAATCGTTCCATGAATTGTTGCTGCATTAGTTAAAGTAATTAATGTTAATAAAATAAATAGATAAACTAAAATCTTAAATCTGTACATACAGCAAGGTAAATTTCATTGGTATAAAAACATAACGGAAATTAAAAAATCATTTTAATCTCTATTAGCTCAAAAAAAGACAAATTCAAACTTTTTAAATCAAAATAAGCCTAAATAAAGCTTTGTAAAGCTTTAAATCTATTTAGAAACTATTATTTTTTTAATAAAAAAAGTTTATTTATAAATAAAATAATCTTACACACAATAAGAAAAATAAAAATCATCAAGATTAATTCCGAAATTTGGAGGTTTTCAAAATGAAAAAGTTCATTTCATTGGCAATAATTGCAATGTTTATTTTTAGCTTAATACCTTTGATATTTGCTGATGAGGGTAAAGAAGAAAATAGAACTGAAATAAAAGAAGAAACAAAGGATAAAGAAACAAAAACTGAAATTAGAACAGAAATAAAAACCAGGACACAAGAAATAAGAGAAAGATACAAAGAAAGATTAAAAATTCTCAGAGATGTGCAAAGAGCAAAGATAGAGGCTTTAGAAGAAGGGAAATTCGAAAAGATTTCTAACTTAAGCAAAGAAAGATTGGAAAAAATTGCAGAGCTAGACAAAAGACAGATAGAGAGATTAGCAGCATTAGATATAAAAAATCTTGATAAAATTGCTGAATTAAAAAAGGAAAGATTGGAAAGAATATCAAAGCTTAGTGAAGAAAAGATAGAAAGACTTGCTGAGCTCGAAATGGAAAAGCTTGAAAAGATTTCTGATTTGAATGAAACAGAAATAGAGAAATTCTCTACTTTAAATAGGGCAAGATTAAAAGAGTTGGCTAAGTTTGATAAAGAAAGATTAAAGGCAGAGTTAAAAGCTCTAAAAGTTATTAGAGTTAAAAATGCCGAAGAATTGAGCAAGAGAAACATATCAGACGAAAAACGTGTACAACTAAGAGAAAAATTTGAGAAAGCAAAAGAAGAATTTAAGCTTGCAAAAGATGAATTAGAGATTACAAGAAAAGAATTAAAAAAAGCAATAGAAGAAGGCAATGAAACAGCAACTTTAGAGTATGCTAAAACTTATTTATTAAAAACAGCTGATGCCTTAATAAACCATCTTGAAAAGGTAAAAGCAAAAGTTCAAGAAAGCGAAAATATACCTGATGAGAGAGAAACACAAATTGTTGCTGAAATAGATGCTCAAGTTGCTGAAATAAGCACAATCAAAACAGAGATAGAAGCAGCAACAACAAAGGAGCAAATAAAAGAAGCTGCAAAAAAGCTTCATGACAAATGGAAGAAATTAAAGCATTTGATAAGTCTGCACACTGAAAGAGTTGTATCTGCAAGAGTTGAAGGGCTTGTTAATCAAGGCTTAGTGCTTGAGAAAAGGCTTGATCATATATTAGCAAAAGCAAAAGAAAAAGGCATAGAAGTAGATGTTAGCGCAGAAATAAACGCTTTCAGCGAGAAGATAGCGACTGCAAAAGACAAGTACAAGCAGGCACAAACTAAGCTTTCAGAAGCACTTGATTTAAGAGCAAAAGGTGAAGCAGCTGACAGCGAGAAAATCAAGATACTAACTGAAGAGGCAAAGGCATTGCTTAAAGAAGCAAGAGATGCAATGAAAGAAGCGCATGATATCTTGAAGACAATAGCCAAGAAAATCAAAGAAGCTGATCCTGATGCAGATTTATCAGAAGAAGTAGAAGTTGAAGTTGCGGAAGAAACAACTACAACTGAAGCAAGTGCTGAAGCAACTCCAACAGCCACAACTTAATTTTTTTATTTTGTTAAGAAAAGTTTAAATAGAAATGTTATATCAAAGCCAAATGGTTGCATTTAAATGAAAAAATTGCTATTATTTCTGTCTGTCCTTTTGGTAATTTCTATTGTTGCATGCAAGCCAGCTGCTAAAGAAGTTATGGAGAAAAAAGAAGAGGTAATGGAAAAAACTCCTGAAATAGCAACAGAAACAACAGGAGAAGCAGTTGTTGATGCAGTTGGTAACGACTTAAACAATGCTAACAATGATGAAAAAGATTTGGGAATAGATGAGCTTGGCGACTTAGACTCTGGTTTAGCAGATATACAAAATATTTAGCAAGCCTGACAACTAATCGATACAGAAAAATTTAAATAGCTGCTCAAAATTAAATCAAAGATGGGACACATGAAAAAAATATTAATGTTTATTTTTATCTTAATGGTAATTTCTATTATTGCATGCAAAGCTGCTAAAAAAGAGACTATAACTCCAGAAACAAAAGCTGCTATAAAAAAGGAGATTGCAGGAAAAAAAGAAGAAATTACTAAAAAAGTTGAAATCCCTCCAACAGAGACAAAAACTACTACACCTCCAACAGAAACAAAAACGTCTGTAGATACTACAGAAATTGACCAAATAACTAAAGATATTGATTCATCAAGCAACACATTAGACACTACTAATGAGAACGATGCCGATTTAAGCGGAGAGATTCAGGAGTAAGGTGAATATAATGAAAAACTCAAGCAGAATAATATCTTGTTTCATTATTTTTCTATTAGCAATTTCTTTGATAAATGCGCAAGT
>CAZUSQ010000188.1:0-2829 GCA_964622655.1 uncultured Methanosarcinales archaeon | reverse complement strand
ATGTATTTTAAAGATGGAAAAGTAATTGAAAAATGCAAGAATTTTGAAGAAGATATTTTGATTGTTGAAATCAAATGAACACAAAAGAAGTTTACAATGCTTTGATTTTAGGAATTAGAGATTATTTTAAAAAAAATAATTTTAAAAAAGCTTTAATAGGTTTAAGCGGTGGCTTGGATAGTTCAGTTGCTATTTCCTTAGTAGTGAAAGCATTAGGTAATAGAAATGTAACGGCAATTTTAATGCCTGATATTGAGACTACATCACCTAAAAGTATGAAGAATGCAAAAATGTTAGTTAAAAAATTAAGAATTAAACATTATAATGTTGCTATTAATGATTTTGTGCAATTTTTTAAGAATCTAAGCAAAAAAATGCATTATAAAAACCAACTGTATGCAATCTCAAACGTCAAAGCTAGAACCAGAATGATGATTCTTTATTATTTTGCAAATTTAGAAAATGCATTAGTCATTGGAACATCTGATAAATCTGAGATTGCACTTGGCTACACAACAAAGTTTGGTGATAATGCAGCTGACATACTTGTTATTGGTGATTTGTGGAAGACAGAAGTTATTGAAATGGGAAAATTTCTTGGTATTCCAGAATCTATATTAAAGAAAAAACCATCTGCAGAATTAGTGAGAGGAGTAACAGCAGAAAAAGAGTTAGGAGCTTCTTATTCTGTTTTGGATAAAATATTAAAAATGTACATTGAAGATGGACTATCATCTGAAGAAATAATAAGCAAAGACCTTGATAAAAAATTAGTAAGAAATGTTATTGATAGGGTTAGGTTAAACGAACATAAAAGAAGAACCGCTATGCTGATAAGAGTTTCTGAGCATTCTTTCCATGGCATGGAGTGGCGAATGCCAATAACGAATAGGTTTAAAGGATAGGTCCACTTAAATCTCTTCTTTCAAAAACTTCTCCTTCTGTTTCTACAACATACGATGTTATATAAGGTGGATCTATTCTATAAAAAGGTTGACCAGGTTCTGTAAGAAGAGCTATCCTTCCATTAAATCTTCTAGCTATAGATTCTAATTCTTCATTAATTACACCAAATCTAGAAAGTGTCCTTAAACCATAGACAACAGTACCTTTATCATTTATTCCTTCGAGAATCGCTTTGATTCTATCAATTTTATCTGCAGGAGGAATAGTAGTATCTTCTTCCAATTTTAATATTAAACCGGTATGGTCCGCTAGTTGGGGTATTTCAAGTGCCATCAAATTTAAGGGTAGTATTTCATTAATAAACCTTGTTGCTAAAAATATTCCAATCAGAATAATTGAAAGGTAAGTATACTTCGTAACAACCTTTATAAACCTCTTTTAAACTATTTCTCATATGAAACGTGCCCTCTTTATCGGCAGATTCCAGCCCTTCCATAATGCACATTTGGTTGATATTAAGAAAATCTTAAAAGAAACAGATGAAGTTATAATTGCAATTGGAAGTTCTCAGGAAAAGAATACTTTAGAAAATCCTTTTAGCTATAATGAAAGAAAGCAAATGATAGTTAATGTTTTAAAGAAAAATAAAATCAAAAAATATAAAATTTATCCAGTTCCTGATTTATATAATGACGAGAAATGGGTTAGTCACATAAAGAAAAATCTTCCAAATTATGAGTTTGTTTATTCTGGCAATCAATGGACATTAAGATGCTTTAAAAAGCATGATTCAAAAGTCAAGAAAATAAAATTAATCAAAGGAATAAGCAGTACTATCATTAGAAATATGATAATTAAAGATAAAAATTGGCAGAAATTAGTGCCGAAAGAGGTTGATGGTTATATTAAAAAGATTAAGGGTGTGGAGAGGATTAAAAGAATTTGTTAAACAATCCTTTCTTTCCAGATTCCTTCTCAAACTCTTCCAACAATTGTCTTTGTTTTTTAGTTAATTTTTCTGGAACTGTAATATAAACCTCAACATGCTCATCTCCAACATGATGGCTGTGCAAGTCTGAAATGCCTAAACCTTTCATTCTAAATACTGTATTGCTTTGAGTGCCAGCTGGAATTTTCAGACTTGCTTTTCCTTTCAAGGTTGGAACTTCTATCTCACCGCCTAAAGAAGCTGTTGTGAATGGAATAGGAACTTTAAGGTAAATGTCATTTCCGTGCCTTTCAAAAATCTTATGAGGCTTGACATTAATTACAATATATAAATCGCCTGAAGCAGTTCCTTTTTCGCCTGCTTCTCCTTCACCTTGTATTCTTAAGTTTGTGCCATCAACAGCTCCTTTTGGGATCTTAACTTCTATTTTCCTTGATTTTCTTACAACACCTCTGCCATCACAAGCTTTGCATTCATTCTTTATGTATTTTCCTTCTCCTCTGCATTTCCTGCATGTTGTAGTTGTTGAGAACAATCCAAATGGTGTTCTTTGTGTGCGAGTTGTAACGCCTCTTCCATTGCACTCATCGCAATTTACAATATCGGATTTGCTTTCAGCTCCTGTGCCATCACATTTTTCACATTCTTCTGTTCTTGGCACACTTATTGTTTTTGTTGCGCCAAAAGCAGCATCTTCTAGCTCAATTTCTAAGTCATAGCGCAAATCTGCACCTCTTTGTCTTCTTCTTGTTCTTCCTCCATAGCCACCACCAAAAAAGCTTTCAAAAATTCTATCAAAATCAAAGCCAAAGCCACTAATGTCTGACATGAAATCAGAAAAATCAAATCCTTCAAATCCTCTAAATTGCTCTGCTGTTCCAAATTGCTCATATTGTGCTCTTTTTTGGTCATCTGCTAAAACAGAAGCAGCTTCATTTATTTCCTTGAATTTTTCAGCAGCATCTGGATTTTTA
>CAZUSQ010000187.1:0-2839 GCA_964622655.1 uncultured Methanosarcinales archaeon | reverse complement strand
TTATGCAAATTACATTTCTTGGAACTTCTTCAATGGTTCCAACAAAGGAAAGAAATCAAATAGCAGTTTTTCTTAGCTATGGCTCTGAAGGCATTCTGTTCGATTGTGGAGAAGGCACTCAAAGGCAGTTCAAGATAGCAGGAATTAGCCTCACAAAAATAACAAAAATATTGCTAAGTCATTGGCATGGCGACCATGTGCTTGGATTGCCTGGCTTAATACAAAGCCTAAGCTCAATGGATTATAATGGAAAGCTTGAAATTTATGGTCCTATTGGAACTAAGAAAAAAATGCAAAGCATGTTTGAGACATTTGTTTTTGATCAAAGGATTAGCTTTATTGTCAAAGAAGTTAAAAATGGTATTTTCTTTGAAAATAACGAATTTCAATTAGAAGCTTATCTAT
The DNA here is from genome assembly GCA_964622655.1 of uncultured Methanosarcinales archaeon. Lineage (GTDB taxonomy): Archaea > Nanobdellota > Nanobdellia > Woesearchaeales > GW2011-AR4. The sequence continues at coordinate 2,434 of CAZUSQ010000187.1, read as the reverse complement.
TAGAGCACGGCATTGAAACTCTTGGCTACAGATTTGTTGAGAAAGACAAGAGAAAAATTGATATGAAAAAAGTTAAAAAATTTGAAATTCCAGTTGGTCCTTTGCTAGGCAAATTGCAGCAAGGTAAAACCATAGAATTTAATGGAAAAAAGATTGATGCTAATGAAGTCACTTATATTGAAGCAGGAAAGAAAATTGCTTACATAACTGATACTGTTCTGTGTGGTAATTGCTATAAAGTAGCTCAAGATGCAGATTTATTGATTAGTGAAGCTACTTATTCCTCAAAGTTAGTTGGCAAAAGCGAAGAATATGGACATATGACTGCAAAACAAGCTGCACAAGTAGCAAATAAATCAAATGCAAAACAACTAGTTTTGATACATTTCAGCGCTCGTTATAAAAATACTCAAGAAATTGAAGAGGATGCAAGAGACATTTTTGACAATGTTATTTGCGCAAAAGATTTTATGAAAATTGATCTGTGAGAATGTCAGTGAAACAAAAGGGTTCAAAGGCTGAAAGAGAATTGCTGCATTTATTTTGGGCAAAGGGCTTTGCAGCAATCAGGTCAGCAGGTTCTGGCTCTATGAAATATCCAGGTCCAGACTTAATCGTTAGCAACAAAGCAAGAAGATTGGCAATTGAATGCAAGTCAACTAAAAAGAAAAAACAATATCTTGAAGAATATGACATCAAACAATTAAAAGATTTTTGTGACATCTTTGGAGCAGAGCCATGGTTTGCAGTTAGATTTGCAAGAAAAGATTGGCTATTCTTAAGCATTGAAGATATAGAAAAGACAGAAAATGGTTATGTAATTGATAGCAAAGTAGCAGAAAGAAGAGGCTTGTTGTTAGAAGAGTTGATAAAATAATCTAATGCCTTTTCTTCATAGCTCTCTCAATCTTTATCTCTTCCTTAACTATCTTATCAACAACTCTTTCAATGTGCATTTCTATTCTTGCAATTCTTCTCTCCATCAAAACAAGAATTCTTAAAGAATAAACTATTGCTGCAAGAGTGCCAATAATAATAGCAAGTGTTATTTCTTGAACGCCAAAAACCATCTAATCACCTCTATTTTTGATTTTATAAGATATTTACTTGGTTATTTAAATAGTTTTCGAAAATTCTTGGGATGCGAGTGAGCATCGTTCTGTCGAATGTGAGAGCTCATCTCTCGCTCGCTCAGCTACCCGAACTAGCTCACAACTGTCAGATTTTCGAGAACTCCGAAAATTTGTGCTTTACTTAATAACACTTATACTTTTTTCTACTTTACTTTTATCTTTATTAATGAATCTTGCTCTTCTTAGCGTATATTGTACAGGATTTTTTATACCTTTTTTATGCAATTCTGCACAAAGCTTGTCAACACCTATGCCTGCCATATACATCTCATTATCGCAATTAGGGGGCAATATTTTCTTCCTATTTTGCTTGTGATACCTTAACTGTCCAATAAGATATACCTCTCTTAATGGCTCTTTGTTTTTAGAATTCCATTCTCTCAGCCTTTTTTCTACCATATCATAATCCCAACCAATTGATGTAAAGAAATTGAGCAAAATAAACAAAGCCCTTTTTCTTCTATCTTCCAAGCCATTAAGAATAAGCTTGATGCAAGGAGGAAAAAGTTCTTCTGACAATGCTTTTTCAGGCGCTATAAATTCTTTCCCTTCCTTGAATTTAACACTTTCTTGCTTAGTGCTAAAGTCTAATGCTTCCATAAGCAATTGTTTTGCTTCATCTGTTTCAACATTTTCTCTATCAAGAAACCTATGCTTGCTTATCCTCACATTTCTTGGCAATGCAAATTCTTTTCTGAACAACAAAACCTTTTCTGGGTTTAAAGGAGTTGAAGCTAAGCCAGATTTCTCGTGCAGAGAATAAGGCATTCTGTAAAGATGCCTTGACGAAATAAGCAAAGTGTCTATATTTAGAAATGGCTCTGGATTTAATGCTCTTATTTTATTGTCATAATAAGTTATCTCAATTGCTTTTTTGCCAGTTTTTTTTATAATTGCATTAAAATTGTTTTTTTCGAATTCCATAATCTTCTCTCCTAACGGCTTTTTAATCATTTCCTTAATGTAAAGAGCTATTTTTCTAGGAGCATCTGGAAAGAGATTTTTTATTTCTTCATTTCTTATCTTGTTAGGAAAAGCATCAAAAGGAACTCCAATGTGGAAACCTTTATTGCCCGAAAACTTGCAGGAAATTGATTTGGCATTATGGAATTTTAAAGCTTTGATAACTAAGTCAGCTGCAATCTTGCTGTATTCAAAAAACCCACAATCAATATCAAGCACTAAGTCCCATCCAATTCTTAATTTTTCTAATTCGTGCTTTCTTAATGAAGTGTCTAATTGCAAAGGATTTCTCCAAAGCTCTTCAGAAGCATGAAAAGAAGTTGCGCCTTGCTTTGCAA
>CAZUSQ010000186.1:0-2893 GCA_964622655.1 uncultured Methanosarcinales archaeon | reverse complement strand
AAAGGTTTAGTACAGGTGTTGTTACTGCAACCGTCTGGCAGAATGCTGGAAAAGGCAGAAATGGAGAAGTAGTAAGTTACAGAACTGTTTCTCTGCAAAGGAGATATAAAGACAAAAATGGTGTATGGCAAAGCGCTAGTTCTTTTAGAGTTAATGACTTGCCAAAAGCAGCTTTAGTGCTTGAAAAAGCATATGAGTATCTTGTTCTAAGGGAACAAGAGGCTGCAACTGCTTCTGACTATGAAGTGGATGAAGACATAATAGAAGAAGTCATTTAGACTTCTTTCTAAAATGAATAAAAATATAAAAGAAAGGTGATTATAATGGAACAAATAGTTGAAGAAATAAAAGATTCACAACCAAGAAGAAAAAGAACAATGAAGATGGAAAAAGAAGAAAAATCAATATACGATCTTCCAGGTGTAGGAGCTGCTACTGCAGAAAAGCTTATTGCAGTTGGCTACACTGATTTGATGAGCATTGCTGTTGCTTCACCAGCAGAGCTTGTTGAAGCAACTGGAATGAATGATGCAGTTGCAAAGAAAATGATTGCAGTTGCAAGATCTTCTTTAGAAATGGGCTTTGAGTCTGGAGAAGAATTGCTCAAAAGAAGAGAAAAAGTCATAAGAATAAAAACAGGAAGCAAAGCCTTTGACTCATTGCTTGGAGGAGGCTTAGAAACAGGAGCTATTGTAGAATGCTTTGGTGAATTTGGTTCTGGAAAAACACAGCTTGGACATGTTTTGGCTGTTAATTGCCAAACAATTGACAAAGATGCAGTTGCTGTTTTCATAGACACAGAAAACACTTTCAGGCCAGAAAGAATAATACAATTAGCAAGAGGAGCAGGCTTGGATGAAGAGCAAGTCCTGAAAAACATTAAAGTAGCAAGAGCTTACAACTCTGACCATCAAATGTTGCTTGCAGAGAAAGTAGAAGACTTAATCAAAAAGCAAGGCTTGAACGTAAAAGTGGTTGTAGTAGACTCATTAACAGCACACTTTAGAGCAGAGTTTATTGGAAGAGGAACTCTTGCTGACAGGCAGCAGAAAATCAACAAGCACATGCATGTTTTGCTTAAGCTTGCAGACACGCACAACCTTTGTGTTTATGTCACAAACCAAGTCATGGCAAGGCCTGATATGTTCTTTGGAGATCCAACGCAAGCAATTGGGGGGCATATAGTTGCGCATGCCTCAACTTTCCGTGTTTACTTAAGAAAAGGAAAGAAAGGTACAAGAGTTGCAAAGCTAGTTGATAGCCCGTCCCAGCCTGAAGGAGAAATAGGATTCTATCTAGACGAGTCTGGCGTTAAAGACGTTGAGTAATTTTTTATCTTTCTTTATTTTTATTTAATATATCTACGAGCTATTGAGCGAGCCTTTGAGCTGGCGAGCGAGTCTCACGAGTGAGCCTCGCAACTCACTACGCCGTAGGCAGATTGAATTTTTAATGTTATTTTTCAATACAAAATCTAGTAATGTTTATTTTAATGTTAAATTGATGTTATTTTTAATGGATTATTTTCTGACACAACGCATTATTTTAATATTATTAATTAAAAAATCAAATCTTTTTTACCAAAACCTTTTTAATACCTTATCTAATAATTCTGTATATGGTTTACCCTATTAGTAGATGGATTGTTCCACCTATTTACAAGCTTTGGATTAGGAAAGTTGAAGGCTTAGAAAACATATCAAAAGATATACCTTTCATAATAGCAGCAAACCATTCTAGTTACTATGACGCATTGCTCATACCAGTGATCATAGCACCTAAAATAAACAAGAAAATACATGCAATGGTTAACAGCTTTTACTGGAGGCCTTTGATTACAAGGTTTTTCCTTGATTTGTGGGAAAGCGTTCCAGTTTATGTTGAGAAAGAAAAAGATGCAAAGGAAAAAAACAAGCAAGCATTTGAAAAAGCATTAATCTATCTTAAAAAAAATGAAATAATAATGATTTTCCCAGAAGGTAGAAGAAGCAAAGATGGAAAATTGCAAAAAGCTTACAATGGCATTGCAAAATTGGCTTTAAAAGCAAAAGTTCCTGTCTTACCGTGTGGCATTATTGGCTCTCATAAAGTACTTCCAGTAGGAAAAGCTTTTCCAAGATTTGTAAAATGCGAAGTTAAAATAGGCAAATTGATATATTTTGATAAATACTATAATAAAAAAATAAACAATAAAATTCTTGAAGTTATCACAAGACAAATAATGAAAGAAATTGCAAAACTTATAAGACAAGAATACAATTATTAAAAATGGTATATCTAATTCCTAAATTGACAATATTCCCAATTGTGAAACTTTGGGTTAAAAAGGTAAATGGTTTGCAAAATATCCCAAGAAAAGGCTCTTTTATAATTGCAGCAAACCATACAAGCTATATGGATCATCTTATAATTGCAGCTTACGTAATATCTCACCTTGATAAGAGAATCCATTTTCTTGCAAAAAAAGAGCATTTTGATAATATTTTCAAGAAAGCTTGGCATAGCTATGCAGAAGCAATCCCTTTGGACAGGCAAAGCGGTGGCAAAAAGGCATTAAGGTGGGCAATTAATGCTTTAAATGAAGGAAGAATTATTGCAATACATCCAGAAGGGACAAGAAGTTTGACAGGAGAGCTACAAAAAGCAAAAACAGGTGTTGCAAGGCTTGCTTTATTATCAAAAGCACCTGTGCTACCGATTGGATTAATAGGAACATTCGAAATACTGCCAAAAGGAAAATACATACCAAAAGCAAAGAAAGCAATTATGAATATTGGTAAATCAATGTATTTTGAAAAATATTACAACAAAAAAATTAATAAAAAAATGCTGAGAGAAGTAACAACAAAGATAATGAAAGAAATTGCAAAGTTAAGCAAACAACAGTATAATT
>CAZUSQ010000185.1:0-2894 GCA_964622655.1 uncultured Methanosarcinales archaeon | reverse complement strand
TTGGCTTGTATGAAAGAGCTCAATCAAATGCTCTGCTTAAAGGAAGAAAAAATGTTACTTTTGAAGACATAAAAGATGTGATAATTTCTGTATTGTCTCATAGAATAAGGCTTAAGCCATCTGTAAGGTATTTGCAAAGTGTTGAAGAATACATTAAAGAGCAATTTCATAAGCATGTAGAAATAACTAAATGGCAGAACCATTTGGAAGAAGAGCAACAAGCTGGTGATTACCGGTAGCGAGGAGCTTGAAGTAAAGCAATTAAGCCAAGCAGAAGAGATAAGCGGCAAGCTTACATTCCAGCAACTTGAAGATAAGTTTATGCATTCTGTTCTTGAAAATGACAAAAAAGTAATAGATAGTGGCAAATTAATAAGTGATGTAATTAGTCAAGGCATGAGTTCTTTTAGCCCAGATTTAATGTTTGAGCAGCTTGTCAAAAATTATACAGTGGCAAAGCAAATCTATGGTGAAAGCATTATAAGACTTGTTTCTGGCTACGAGCCAGACTACATAAAGAAAAACATTGGAATTCCAGAGTTTCAAAAAGAATTGAAGGAAAAAATACAGCAAAAGATTGAAGACCTTAAGGAGGAAGGCTTTTTGCTTAAAGACAATTCATTATCAGAGAAAGGAGTTGAGCTAGCTTCTCTTGTGCTTTATTTTGAAGAATTGGATAAAATAGTTCCAAAAGGCGTTATTGGAGAGAAAATAAGCAAAAAGCCGTTTATTTATGGAGAAAAAGAAAATGCAAGATTGTATAAAAAAGGAGATAGATATAGAGATATTGCATTGAGAAAATCTGTTAAGCTTGCTATTAGGAGAGGGCATAAACATTTTGATGATAAAGATTTGCAAGTCTATGAAAAGCAGAGCAAAGGACAAACTTATATTGTTTATGCTCTTGATGCATCTGGCTCAATGAAAGGCAAAAAGATAGATGCCTGCAAAAGAGCTGGAATTGCCTTAGCTTACAAGGCAATAAATGAAAAGGACAAGGTTGGCTTGATTGTTTTTGGCTCAGAAATAAAAGAAATTATAGAGCCAACATCAGATTTTACAAGATTACTGAAAGAAATTACAAAGATAAGAGCTTCTAAAGAGACTGATATTGTTTCAACATTGCAAAAAGCAATAGAACTATTTCCAAGCGAAAACATAACAAAACATTTGATATTAATTACAGATGCTTTGCCAACAAAAGGTGAGCAGCCAGAAAAATCAACTTTGGAAGAGGCTTCAATTGCAAGAAGCAAAGGTATTACAATTTCATTGATTGGAATTAATTTAGATGAAAAAGGCAAAAAGCTTGCAGAAAAAATAGTTGAACTTGGCGAAGGAAGATTGTATGTTGTCAGAAATTTAGAGAATGTTGATAAAATAGTGTTGGAAGATTATTATTCTATTATCTAGGTCTCATTAATACAAGTTGAAATTTTCTGTCGTCTACCCCAATAATACCCACATCTAAACTCTTATGTACAAATTCTGATGCTATATCACCTCTTAATCCATCGAAAATTCTTCTTACACCAAGATGTGTTCTACCTTCATGTTCTACAAGCGAAGTCCAAAAATCACCTAATTCACCATCGAATGGTTTTGTATCCAAAAATGTAAGAAGAATGTTATCATCGCTATCGATTCCATCGCGTCTATAGTACAGCACAATCTCTGAATGATTTCTATAAATTGTTTTTAGTTTTTCAAGAGTGACTTTTCTAGATTCATCTTCATCAATAATCCCTTTACGTGCTAATAAGTAAGACATAAAATCCAAACCCCAATTTACTCTTGTTTTATCGTCCATACCAACACTACCCCACCATTGCCTTTGCGCAAAACTGAACTTTTTCATAAGTTCTCTACCCTCGTAAGTATCTCTAAAATATTCAAAATATTGATCATATCCCCAAATTTTGAAAAATTCACCTTCCCTTTCAGATTCAATTACTGCAATCTCTAGTTTAGGAATTTTTCCCTTTAAAGCAAGAGCTTTCCTACCTTTAAGTTCCTTAAATAGTATATCATAAAAAGTTTGAGGTATCCTAATCTTTCCATCAATAATTTCAACAATATTAGCTTCGGTAGTGTCTCTAGGTGTTTTATCCCAACCTCGAATAGCAGCTGCTTTCTCATCTAATACCATTACATATTTCAAAGGGCCATCGGAAGAATGATATCTGCCAACGCTTAGATATAATCTGTTACTTATTGGATTTCTCGTCTTGATTGAGTTTAGAATTTCAAGAGGTAAAGACAAAACGCCTTCTTCTACTATTAATTCACCTCTTTTACCATAAATACCCATAAATACTTGCGACCCTCTTCTTTGCAAATATTCCATTCTCTTTTCTTCATGCCATCTTAATAATGTGTTAAGATCAGAAATACCCATATTTTTTGGATCAAGACCTTCTCCAATAAAACTATATTCTCCAATTCTATCTGCAAATCTAACATACTGCTTAGGTTCGGTATCAAAAATAACCCACCTTCCCTTTTCTGGTAAATCTACAATAGCTACCGCTTTTGGTATTGGTTGTTGACCTTCTATTTGTTTAAAGTAAAATCCATAAGAAGTAGGTACTCCAAGTTCTCTGCATATACTAATTAGAACTAGCGTGGAGTCATGTTCAAAACTTTCGTATAAGCCTTCATTGACAATTTCATCAACAGTCCTTAAATATGTATGTGGTCTTTTAATTGTATCTAATTTTGGTAATGCATTAACTTTGTCAACTATAGAATCCAAAGTATCTAAAGTTTTTGGTTTATCTCTATACCTATCAACTAAGCTTCTTAGAATAGGAGAGCCTATTCTAGTCATATCAGTTTGTGTGGTATATTCTATTGTATGATTAACCATAAAACTAAAAAATGAACTAAAATTT
>CAZUSQ010000184.1:0-2896 GCA_964622655.1 uncultured Methanosarcinales archaeon | reverse complement strand
TAGACTCTTTCTTCCTTTTTTTTTTTATTCTCTTTAAGATATTTTTAAGTTTCATTATTTAGTTTATTTTTATTTTTCTCAATTATTTGTGATAAGTTTTTTAATGATTTTTTGGGTAATGAAATGTTTGTCAGATTATCTATAGGAACTGTTATATTTACAGTCTCATTTATAATTATTGATTGGTTTTGTATAGTTTCATTTTCTATTGGTATTGTTAAATTTACAGTTTCATTTATAGTAGTTATATTTTCTATTGTTTGATTAAGATTAATTGATTCATTTAATGAAATATTTAGTGATGTATCATTTAAAGTAATATTCATGCTAAAATTATCCGTAGAATTAAGCACTACCGCGCTCACGAACAACACAGAGCCAAAAAGCAAGCCAAGTAATGAGATAAAGCTCAACTCACCTTTTTTGTTTTTTAACACCTTAAGCACCTCTTTGCTCTCACCTCCTAGACTATTTTGTTGCCTCAATCAGCTTTTGTGTCTGGTTTGTTATGTTGGTAGAAGTTATATTGACAAACTCTAAAGTGTACAACACAGGCGTCAAGTTAAACATGTTCACATGGCTGTCAGAAACTCCTATTCTGTTGAAAGCCCACATTTTGCTGCCTTTCTTTGCTGCTCTGTCAAAAGTGCCTTTAACTTGATCATTGCTTAAATTTCTTGCATATATCTGCAAATCTGTATAGTTAGTGTAGCTGCTTAGCAAAGCATTTTGGATGCCTATTCCTATAGAGCTTTTTGCATTGCTTTCCAAGCTAGTTATTGAAAGCTTTAAAGCCCCACTTGTGCTTTTGCCTGTTGTGTTTTGGTTTCCTGCTTCATCTTTGCAGCTAATGTAAACATAAGATGTGTCATACACAAGTTCGTCTTGTGAAGTTAATGTACATCTATGGTTTGTCCCACCTTCGCCAGCCATAGCACCTGTGCAGTTCCTAGAAGCCCCCGTTTCAGTGTAATTTCTGCCTAGGCTTTCAGAACTATTTCCAGCAATTGCACAAAAAGCAGCCTCATTTGTGGTAAATTGTATTGTTGGAACAACAGATGATGTGCTGCATGGATTGCTTTTGTTTGTATTCCAGTTTTCGCAACCATTCTCATTTGTTACATTGTAATAAGTTATGTGAGGGGGTGTCGTATCAGGTTCAGCTCCTCCTCCTTGTGTATATGTTGTCAAGTTTCTTCTTACTCCATTGTTGAACATGAAGTTTAGCAATTGCGTTAAGTTTGAGCCTTTAGTTCTGTTAATTACGATTAGATGGCTTACATTCCCCTGCAATGTCCCTGTGGCGTCAGTATAACCTCCTATAAGTGCCCTTCTTGTTCCACCAGTTGTATGACTAGCATCTCCTAATGTTCCAATACCTCTTGCAACTTCAACGCCAGAAGTTCCATATAATCCAGTTCCATTAACATACATCACTAGCTCTAATTGTGTATCAGTCCTGTTGACATCAACTGCCATCAAAACACAATTGTCATTGTCAAACCAATGCGTTAAATCTGTAACATCAACTTGAAGATTACCCTCTCCTGCATTAAGACAATATGTTGCCTGCCATTTGTTTACAGGAAGAGTTCTTACTCTTGTTGCAAATCCACCTGGACAAGGGAAAAAATTTGCATCCTGCTTGGCAAAAAACATTCCCAAATCTCTCATAACTTTTGGTCCGCAATACCACCAAGCAACTGTCATATTTTGCGTTGTATTTAGCCATTCATCTGCTGTTGTTGCAGTTGCACTGAAATTAACTCTGTCTACTGGTTGTGCTGTAGAGCCATCAAATCTGCAACCTGCATCATTATTAAATGTTACATCACCAGAAACAGTCCCGTTTGTTGTATTAAATTTAGAGCCATCATAAGTAGCATTTCTTACTCCACAAGCATAAAGTGTGACATTTCCATCAATATCAGATTGAATAGAGGCAAAAGTAAAAGGTATAGCTAATAAAAACAATACAAAAATACAAATAGAAATTATTTTTTTCATTTTCCCACCTCCTTATAAGCCAGTTTGCTCAGCTTATAGGTTGGATCTTCGTAAACAAAATCACTACTAGCTGCTTTGTAAAGAACTTTTACTCCATCAGGGCAAAACAAGAATTTCTGGCATGACTTGCCGCCATCACAGCCATTAAAGACGCCATTTACAGCGCTTCCACCGTGTTGTGAGCCGCATGTTACAGCTATGCAATTATTTTCATCGCTTTGGACGCAAACTCCCCAGCCAGAGAAATCTATGTCATATTTTTTTGTGTTTACAGCATTGCTTATGTTGATTGTGAATTTCTTTGGAGTCGTGCACTCTGTTCTGTTGCTATGTATAATGTTTTGGCCAATCTTGCATGAAAAATTATATTGATTTTGATTTATAGAACAAGCTGTATTTGGACCAGACGTATTCAAGCAAGTTGTATAGTTGTTATAGTAAATGCAGTTTCCATAAACATCCTCTTTTTCGTCATAAAAAATAGTATTGCAGGCTTTGTTGTCATTAAAGCTTATAGTGGTAGATTGGTTTATTTGGCTCAAGACAGTTAATGCAAACAAGCTGATTAGAAGTATAGCTAATATTATTGATTTATTCATAAAGAACACCTCCTATGTTTATTTTTTTTTGGTTATTAAGGTTAATAGATAAAAAATCACAATAAAAATTTTTTACAGAAGTAAGACTCTCAAAAATTAATCTAGTAACTACAAAACCTCTTTTTATAATAATTACCACTCCCCTAACAAAATTATTCAATAAACATATATTTAAAGTTTTCTAAAAATATCCTATAGAGCATAAAAATTTAGATTATAATTTAGATAATAGTATCTCAACAATCCTCTCAGCAGTCTTTCCATCCCAAAGCTTTGGTATTTTTTTGCTT
>CAZUSQ010000183.1:0-2901 GCA_964622655.1 uncultured Methanosarcinales archaeon | reverse complement strand
TAAACCACCTACAAAATTTTGCATGCTTGGTAATGCTCGTTTACTAGCAATTCTTTTGCAGCTTTCTCTGCTATTTTTCTCGCTTCATTTTCATTTGCATTTATCTTCCAGCTCCACAAAACCGCTTTTTCGACTTTTTTGATATTTCTAAAGCCTAACCTATTTTTTAAAGTTGCTAAAATACTGCTTCCATCATCATTTATATTTTTTACTAAAAGTTTTATAATATTATTTTTTTTAATCGAAAAATCGTAAGAATGTTTATTTGCTTTAACTATAATATCAACTTTGCATATTTTCTCTTTAAATTTTTTATCGTCGCCTTCTATCAAAAAATTATAGTAATCTTCTCTTTTAATGTCATCTATTTTGTTGAACCCAATTTTTTGAAGAGTTTGCAATGCAGTAATTGCAGTAGTATCAGGAACTTTTAAGCTTACAGTCATTTCAACTCTTTTATGCATTTTAATTTTTTTATTATTTCATTATTTAATTTTTGTATTATTATTAATGTGGAATTAACAATTTTATTGACTATTTTTTATATTGCACAACGCAATAGTTTATTTTTGACATTGAATTTTTAAAATAAAAAATAATTAAATTTTTTGAATCTAAACTTTTAAAATGACCTTTCCAAAATTTTTTCTTTCTTCTATATATCTATGGGCTAAGCCAGCATCTTTCAAAGGAAATGTTTTATCGATTATTGGCCTAAGTTTGCCGTCTTTAACAAGCTCAAAAACCGACCTTATCTCTTTATGCGTCACTCCAGAAGAGCCTAAAATTGTGATGTTGTTTCTATAAATGTACTGCATGTCAATCTCAACTTTGCCGCCTGAGGTTGTACCTAAAATAACAATTCTACCATTTCTTTTAAGGCAGTTTAGACTTTTTAACAGCATGCTGCCGCCAATCTGCTCGATTACGACATCAACACCGCTATTGTTTGTTACTTCCTTAATTTTTTTATCAAAATCCTTGGTTTTATAATAATTAACAATGAAATCAGCTCCTAATAGTTTTGATTTTCTTAGCTTTTCATCATTTCCTGCAGCAGCAATCACTTTTGCTCCCGCGAGCTTTGCTACTTGTATTGCAGCTGTGCCGACTCCTGAGCCTGCTGCCATTATCAATACAGTTTCGCCAGGAATAATTTTCGCCAAACTTATCAGGACACGCCACGCAGTGCCAAAAACTGTTGGTATAGACGCTGCTTGCTCATAACCAATCTTATTTTCAATCAAAATCAAATTCTGCTGTGGGACTTTAACATATTCAGCATAGCAACCATTCATGCTTAAACCCAAAACTTTTCCATTTTTGCATAAGTTGTCATTTCCAGTTAAGCAATATTCACATTGGCCGCACATTATTTTAGGCAATACTAAAACTTTATCTCCTTTTTTGAAACCATTAACATTTTTTCCAATTTCAAAAACATCTCCTGCAGCTTCGCATCCTAGTATAATAGGGTAATTAACCTTAAATTGTCCTTCTCTAACCCAAATATCAAGGTGATTAACCGAAGCTGCCTTTACTTTGACAAGCACCTCATTATATCTTATTCTTGGTGTTTCAATTTCTTCAAATTTTAATTGAGATGCATTACCTTTATTGTGCAAAACTATGGCTTTCATTTTTTAGGGTTATTATGGCTTTATCCACCTGTCATAATATGCTACCCAGTACTTTGTGATGTCATAACCTTCTGCAAGTTTATTTTTAATGTAGTCTAAAAATTCTTCTTTCATTTGATCAAATTTTGCAATATTATGAGTTATTTCAAGATTAAATAACATAACATCCAATTTTTGTATTTCATCTTCAGGCAATTGCCTTAACGGTAGTTCTACAGTTCCATCTAATATTTTCTTAACTAGTTCTTGCAAATTTTCACTTGGTGTTTTTTCCATTTTTATAATAGTTACTTAAATATCACAAAATCTCTTCTTCGATATATTTTTTCATCGAAATAAAAATATTCATGCTTGGTGCTGGGCTTTCCATTTCTTTAATATCTCCAATAAATTTGTTTTTCAAATCTGTAATGTCTGGCAATTGCCTTATGAAAGATGCTCTTTCTGGATGTGGCATTATTGCCATGACATTCCCTTTTTTGTTGCATATTGCTGCAATGTTGTACATTGCACCATTTGGATTTGTAGGAAAGCTTTCTTCAATTTTTCCATTTTTGGTTGAATATATGAAAATAATTTGTTTGTTTTTTATCAATTTTTTAATCAAAGTTTTGTCTCTTGTTACATACCTGCCTTCGCCATGCGCGATAGGGATTGGAATTATTTCATCTTTTTCTGTAAATTTTGTAAAAATGCATCTGCTCTTTTCTTGAGTATTTTTTATATAAACCCAAGTGCAATAATACCCACTCACAAAAGGATTTTTATTAGGAGCTAAAGCCATCTCAACTTTATTTTTAAGCCCAGGTATCATTCCACATTCAACCAAAGCTTGTGCACCGTTGCAAATACCCAAAACTGGCTTAGAATTTTCTGCTTCTTTTTTTATTATATCAAAAATAGGATCTTTTGCCATTATAACACCTGCCCTTATTCTATCTTCATAGCCCCATCCGCCTGGTATAATATAGCCATCATATTTATCAATATTTTTTCTTTCATTCCATCTTACGATCTTGCCATCTATTCCTGCTGCTAAAACAGCCCTTAGAGATTCCTCTTCGCAATTGTTACCTGGAAAATAAACAACTGCAATGTTTGGTTTTTTTGGCATTTTTGGTTTTTTAATTAGTTTGTTATTTTATGTGTTTTACAATCTTCTTGCAATAAATGCAGATTAATCTTTGCAAAAATCTCCCATCACCCAAATTTTGTGGTCCCATATATTTTTCATATTTATGAAATCCCAAAAAACACATTA
>CAZUSQ010000182.1:0-2911 GCA_964622655.1 uncultured Methanosarcinales archaeon | reverse complement strand
AAGTATAGAAAAATCAAATTCGAATAGTACAATTTCCTCTCCTTTCACTAATGGTTCAGTAGTATCTGGAGATTCTATTGTTATTAAATTAACAACAAGTAATTATGCTAATTGTAGCTATAGTCTGGACAAGAGTTCTTTTAAGGAGTTTAGCGGTTCAACTGCAGGCTATTGGAAAGTAGGAACCTCAACCAAAAAATTAGAGTTAAGCGAAGATTTGACAGTTGGTGGAATTAACAGAGAAATTCTAAGCAACATAACAACATTCATTCAAGCAGGAGATTTAAAAGCTCTTGATTCAGGAGAAGTTACAAACAACAAAGTTACAGCTCCTTTCAACCAATATCTTTACTTATTGGGAGGTTCAACACAAACTAGTATGGACAGCGGTTATGTTGTATACTCAGAAGATGATGACACAGACACTTCTGCAGACTGGCTATACTTCAAATCAGGAAAAGAAATAGGAAGATATTTACTCATATTTGAGCCAGTCCCATTTGAATCCGGCATATACGATAGTTCTGGCTCAATATCATCATCAGGTTTAATCTTAAAAGATTTTGAAAATATTAATTTAACAATTTTAGGAAAGAAATATACAATAACGAATGCTACTAGAGTATCATCTATTGGGAATAGCATAACGCTTAAACTGACAAAAGGAACAGAAAAAATAGAATTAAGAGATACAAATATCAAAGATGTGGACTCAACAAATGCCTTAAAGGTGAATGATAATACAATCGATGATGCATTTGTAATTATAGAAGGTAGTGATGATAACACCACATTTAGAATTAACAGAATTCATGTGAATATGACAGCTGATGATAATTTTTTTGTGGCTGCTGGCAAGAGACTTACTGATGCTATACAGGAGGCAGGAGGGTCTGCTGCAGAACCCCAAGTACTATTCACCCAAAATTGGGACATTGCATATAAAGGATTGGCGAATGAGTCTATAGAGATTGTCAAAATAAAAACAAATGGCTTAAGTGAGTACAGGCTTGAGTTCTTAGATGGTGATGGTAATAAAGTTAGTTTGCCAATTGCAAAAGCACCGAGCGGTACAGCTTTAAGATTTGGAGAATTAGATGGCTCTAGGGCATTTCTTAATAAGGAGAATAGAACTATCAGCAAGGACGACTACTTTATTTTGTCAGATTCTAATTCATCCAAGAAAAGAGGAGAAAGACCTACTTATGTATTGCAGTACAAGGGTGCAGACAATTCATCAAATGACAACCCACTACTTAAGTTTAAAAATCTTGGAAGCGGAGTAACTATCGAAAAATCTTATAGCAATAAAACTACAGCTATAATAGGTCCTGAAGGCTCTATTTTAACAGAACTTGTTGCATTAAACTTTAGTAATTCGAATTTTACTGTTTATGCAGTAGGTAGTATAGATACTAACGACTTCAAAATTGTCATCGACTTTGATGCTAATGGATTAATTGTTAGCGGTCCTACTTCAAGTTTAACAGCACCTCTGCCAATAACAACAAAGAATGGGATGGAGATAAACATTACAAATGAAACAGGCCACACAGGCGAAGATACTTCGGATGTAATATTCGTAAATTTTAGAATTCCAGATGGGAGCAGAGATGGTTTTGCAAGGGATAGTGTAGAAACATTATTGCCAACTGTTATGAGGTGGAACATTACAGCCTCTTCTGGAGAAGTTAGACTTGTACAGGATACAACAACTGAAGAAAAAAGAATAACATTGAGAACGCCGAGTGGAAAGACAAACATTGCTCATGGTTATGATAGCTATGGTAGCTTCTACACATATGAGACACCAACAAGTGCTCCGCAGTTGCTTACAATTGAAGTGCCAGCAAAGCAGAGATTACCATTGGTTTATTATGAAAATGGCGGACTTCACTCAAAACTTTTATCAAATATAACTAAAGGGTTACATAATATAACAATTAATTGCAGTGATATATTTGGTGCTATAACAGACTACCATTTTTCGTTTAATACTGCAACAACACCAAATGTAACATCCTATATTCCAGCAAACGGAAGTACAAACATAAGCATAAAATCTAATATTATAATAAACTTTAGCGAGAATATTGACAAATCTACCATAGAAAAATCAAGTATTATTATTCAAGACATAAATGGAGAAAAAATTAAATGGACATATATTTACAATGACACAATAAACCAAACTATTGTTGACCCTATAAACTTTTTAAAAGATAATACAACTTACCTTGTCAATGTAACTACAAGGATAAAGAGCATTTTTGGGCGTAATTTAGATAAAGATTATTTATGGAATTTTACAACAGCAAAAAAAGATATAGACAATGACGGCATACCCGACGAAGAAGATAGCGATAAAGACAATGATGGAATTGATGATAGTTTTGATTTCTTTATAGGCAATTTAAGCAATATCAACAGCAATTTTTTAAATTTAAGTTTAACTATAGACTCTGATGAAAATACATCTAAACGTTTTAATGGAACTAAAAAATTAGAATTCCGTATAAAAGATAAGAAATTATTAGAATTTGATTTTAATTTTAGTAATAATTCTATGCTAGATTTAAGTAACTTATCCATATCAAATGCCTCTAACTCTTCTTTAGGGGCAATTGTAGTCAGAGGGATTAGCTTATCTAAATTTGGTTTCAAAAAGATAGCTTATGTTGAAAGGGTAGACAATAATAAGAATGGCATTTGCGTTAAAGACGAAGAAATAGACTGGATAGATAATATATCGGATGATTGCAATGGACAAAATGAGTTTAAAATAGAATGTGATGGAAGCACTCAAAATGGATATGCCTGTGCATATAATTCTTCCAGCAATCTTTATAGAGTGACAGGCCTTTCACATTCTGGTATCATACAATTATCATACACACAATCTTCAAGCAGT
>CAZUSQ010000181.1:0-2927 GCA_964622655.1 uncultured Methanosarcinales archaeon | reverse complement strand
ATGGAATTTGGATGTGCTCAAAAACCACGATTAATAAGTGGAATTTTGTAGTGTCAAAAACCACGCAATGTTTACCATTATATAATCATGCCACCAGTCTTTGACTGATGGTTTTTGACAAATCAATAGTATTAAAAATTAAGTTAAATTCCAATTTTTTATGTATGATAATATTATTGAAAAAATTCTTGAATCTATAGATGAAAAATCAATAATAACAGAAACGTACCCTAAATTCTCTGGAGAAGGCTATAAACCATATAAAATTGATGTAAAGAATTTTCACGAAATTATAAAATTTACTTCAAACAAAAAAATTGTATTTGTTGATGGTGGAAATTCAGAGATACTCGCTTCTGCAAATTTCTCTTTGAACTTAATAAGAGTTTGTTATGTTATATATCAAAATAATAGAAAAATAGATATTAAAAAGTTTGAAATTCTAGCTTTTATAAAAGCTATTAATAAAAATAATGAAATTTATTATAAAACATCATTTTTTAAAACTAAAAATTCTATTGAATTAGAGGAAATTTCTTTTAATTCTTTTGACCATACCCTAATGCTGGGTATAAATAGAGCAGAAATAAGCAGTATAGCAAATGCAATAAGAAGATTTGCAGAGTTAAAACTATCAAAACTTATTGCTGATGAAAGAGTTGCTGATATTATTGTTTTAGATGGAAATTTGCAAAATACTCTGACAAATGAAAATAAATATTTGGCAGAGCTTTATGAATCTTGCATTAAAAATAATGTAATCTTAACAGCTTTAAGCAAAACTAGTTCTTTATTTACAGATAATGGAAATTTGCTAAGCGTTGTTTTGGATAATATAAATACTCTTTCGTCATGGTTTTATTATCCAGTTGTTGAAATAAATAGTATAAACCATAAGGCAGATATGTTTTTTGTTAAATTTCACGATAAATCAAAGCATATTTTTAGATTCGAGATATTTAATGAGCAAAAATCAAATTCTGAAAAAATCATAAATATTTTGGCAAGTAACTGCATTGACCCAATCTTTATAGGTTACCCCTATGGATTAGTAGAAGCAGACAGAATTGCAAGAATAAGCAATCAAGAAAAAGGCTCATTAAAAACAATGTTTCTAGTCAAATTAAGAAATAAAAATATTGATAAATATCTAAGCTCAATAAATGCTCATGAAATTCTTGATAAGATAAGTTTTTAAATAATAAAATAAATGAATTTTTTATGTATGATGTAATAACAGTTGGCTCTGCTACAGTTGATGTTTTTGCAAAAACACATTTCTCCGAATTGATAAAAATTATTGATCCAAAAGGCGAAACTGATTTGTTAGCTTTTCCAAGTGGAACTAAGATATTAATTGACGATTTAGAGTTTACTACAGGAGGAGGTGGCACAAATACAGCTGTTGCATTGTCAAGGCTTGGGCATAAAGTTGGTTTTATTGGCAAGCTTGGCACAGGAACAAATTCTGATTTTATTCATAAAAATCTGAAGAAAGAAAAGATAGACTTGCTTTGCTCTCATGGAAAAGGACATGCTGGCTACTCTGTAATTCTTGATACTCTTGAGCATGATAGAACTATTTTGACTTACAAGGGAATTAATGACGAGTTAAGGAATGAAGATATCCCATATAAAAAGCTAAAGACAAAATGGTTTTATTTTAGTGCAATGCTTGAGGAGTCATTCCATACTTTAGAAAGGTTAGCAGAATTTGCCCAACAAAATAACATAAAAATTGCCTTTAATCCAAGCACTTATCTTGCTGAAAAGGGTTTGCATCATTTAAAGCACATAATAAGCAGAACAGAGCTATTAGTTTTGAACAAAGAAGAGGCTTGCTTGCTTGTTGGCAAAGATGCAATGGAAGGGCTTTTGTTTAAGCTAAAAAGTTTATGTCCAAAAATTGTTGTCGTAACAGATAGCAGAAATGATTTGTTTGTAATTGATGAGAAGTATATTTATACTGCTAAGCCTCCTTTTATAAAAGTTGTTGATGCAACAGGTGCTGGTGATGCATTTGCAGCTTCATTTCTTTGTGGTATTATAAGAAAAAACGACATAGAGTTTGCAATTAAATTAGGAATAACTAATGCTTTATCAGTAATAACTCATTATGGAGCAAAGAATGTTTTATTGACTTATAATGAAGCTATGAAACAAATGAAAAAATTAAAAATTAAAATTCATGAGAAGAAAATAAAATAAAAAATTATAAATTTATTCTACAGCAACCATCACATCATCGCCTTCTACTTTGACTTGGTAACTTGCAACTTTTGCAGTTGGTAGCATAGCATTTGCCCCAGTTTTGACATTGTAGCGCCAGCCATGCCATGGGCATGTTACAACATCTCCTTCCAAAAATCCTTCTCCTAAAGGACCACCCCTATGCAAGCAAGTATTGTTTATAGCGAAGAATTCACCATCTACATTAAATAAAGCAACGTCTGTACCATTAACATTTACAACTTTGTTTTCGCCTGGCTTTAAATCATTAGTACTTGCAACTTTCACGAAATTTGGCATTTTCAAACCTCAATTGGTAAAGATGGTTCAAAATTATATATAAAGTTTTTGTTATTACAAAAATTATAGAGACCGTTAACTTAATCCTGTTTTGAACGCACTCACTAGCTAAAACCAAAACATTTAAATATTCATTTTAAGCAAAAAAACCTATGGCTACTCCTTTTAGAGAAGTAATAGAATTTTTTGATAGCATAGGCTTATTCGATGTTGTGTTGCCTTTTTTGCTCGTATTCACAATTGTATTTGCCATACTTGAGAAAACAAAGGTACTGGGAACAGAAGAAATAGAGGGCAAGAAATACACTAAAAAGAACCTTAATGCAATCGCTTCTTTCGTAATAGCTTTTCTAGTTGTAGCTTCATCACAATTAGTAGAAATAATAACAACAGTTTCA
>CAZUSQ010000180.1:0-2931 GCA_964622655.1 uncultured Methanosarcinales archaeon | reverse complement strand
AGAAAATAATTTTGCAATATTTGAGTCAATAGTCTATTTTGTTTTGGGCTTATGTTTAAATAATTATAAGATTAATTTTTTTACTTAATATCTTTATTTCCAATTTAAAGGTGGATTTATAAAAATAAGTTCATTTAAGCCTTTTTTGAATAAAAAGAGCCTAAATTCTCTTTTTTAAAATAAAATTTTTTCCGAAAAGTTTATATAGTGATACTTTCAAGAGTATATATTCTAAGTGTTTTAGCACTTAGGAGGTGAAAGCTAAATGGAAAAGCAGATTGGTAATTACTCCTTTATAATTGGAGTGATTATAGCAGTAGTGCTTGGTTTAGCAGCCCCAAAGCTAGGGACAGCAGCAACATGGCTATGGTCTTTGCTGGTTGTGCTTGGTCTAGTTGTTGGATTCCTGAATGTGTCAGGAAAAGAAACCAAGGAATTTTTATGGGTAACAGTTGCATTAGTAGTTGTTGCCTTTGCAGGTAGTGCCCAGATTGACTCGTGGAGCAATGTTCAGTTAATTGGAATGTACTTAAAAGGGATTTTTGATGCTATCTTAGCATTCGTTGTTCCAGCAAGTGTTGTGGTAGCATTGAAGGAAGTTTGGGAACTGGCAAAACCTAATGTATAATCTTTTCTTTTTTATTTTTTTATCTTACATTAAACTATTTATAGTGAAATGAATTTCTAGTCATATATGAAAATATTGCCAAATATAGAAATTGTAGATTTAGCTTTATACTTTAATTCTATATTAGTTATAGCTGATGTACATATAGGCTATGAAGAAGCCTTAAACAAGCAAGGCATTTTGGTGCCAAGGCTACAGTTTGAAGAAATGGTTAAAAGAATGGAGGGGATATTTGATACATTGAAAGGCAAAAGAATCGAAAGAATTGTTGTTAATGGCGACTTAAAGCACGAGTTTGGCACAATATCTGAGCAGGAATGGCGCAATACACTGAAATTTCTTGATTTATTGGCAAAGCATTGCAATGAAATAATTTTAATTAAGGGCAATCATGATACAATATTAGGTCCAATTGCTAAGAAAAGGAATGTTAAGGTTTTAGATTATGTTTTAATTGAACCATTAACTGAAAAACTCAATAACGAAAAACCATCAATATTGAAAAAAACAATAAAAAAACATAATAAAAACAAAATTCTGATAGCTCATGGTAATAAGATTCTTGATAAAGAATTGCTAAGAGAGGTTTCTATAATAATTATTGGTCACGAGCACCCTGCTGTCTCGCTAAAAGAAGGGCCAAGAGTTGAGCAGTTCAAATGCTTCCTTAAAGGCAAGTACAAAGGCAAGAACTTGATAGTGCAGCCTTCCTTTAATACAATTGTTGAAGGAACTGATATTTTGAGGGATGAAATTTTGAGTCCTTTTTTGCAGCAGAATTTAGACAATTTTGAGGTATATATTGTTGAGGATAAGGTTTATCATTTTGGGAAGTTGAAGAATTTGAGGAAGGGTTAAAATAACTTAGTAGTATTGTTACATAAATTTAAAAATTGTTAAACTATACTATAGTCCTATGGCAACATTAGAAACATTAGTTGAGAGAGTAGAATCTTCAGATGAAAGAGTACCATCTTCGCTTATAAAGGCTGAATTCGATAAAATCATGGCTACTGGAGTGGTGGCTTCGGATATTGATTTATATATGATTATAGAAGGAAGTAAAGAGTATAGCTATGGTGGCACTCGAAAAATTGTTGAGGGTAGTTTGAAAACAGGCCCGAGAGATCTTTTAGAATTTCTTGAATCATTTCAACAGAGCGAGACTTTTGAACAATTAAAACAAAAATTAAAAGAAGATATTAATATATTAAATACATTACCAAAACTCGCAAGAAAAGTAATAGAAACTTATGGATTTAGAAGTCAATTGGTCTTTACTGATTATTTATTAGAACAATTAGGGCCAAAGCATCCCACATTAAAAAGAGATAATATAAGAGATTCTTTATTTCATAGACCTGATAAAAAAATAAGGCATTGGCACTACCCTGTTTATCAACATTTAAAGCTGATGGAAGAAGGAAATGTTACTGTACCTACTAAATATTTAAGGTTCGATTTTAAAACCTATCAAAGATTGTTAAAATTTGCATATTGGACTTTGACAAAGAGAGATAACCTGTCTAAAGACCAATTTGGAGAGTTAATGGGGACAATTTTGGGTATTTCGCCTAAAACTGTAATTACTCATCTTTATAGAAAATCAAAAAGAAAGGACATTAAAGGAAATTATTCAGAACCTAGAGACTACTATAACAAACTATTGGATTATATCTTAAACGAAATTTTAATTACAGTTAGTCTTAAAAATCCAGAAAACCCAAAGGAAGATTCAAAACAAATTGAAGAAACAGTAAATTCTTACCCAAAAAGGAATAGAATAATGATAATTTCTGATCAAGGTTACCAAAATACAGCATTAATGCAAATATTTGAAGGTTTAAAGCCTTATCAAAAGAGAGATTATCAAATAACGTTTGTTTTTAACCCTAACAATATAGAACAAGCAATCCTAAGCTTCAAATTACCAGAAAAACCTTCTACCCCTTATACAACTTCCCCAGCAAGTCGCTCTTAGTAATCAATCCTATTAATCTGCCTTCTTCAGAAACCATCACCATAGGATAATGCTTTAATAAATTTGAAACTACTTGTATTGAAGTATTTTTTGAGACTATTGGAGGGGATTCTTGCATTACTTCTTTAACAAGCTTGCCTTTGGATTTGAGCAAAGCATCTAAGATTGTAGATTCTGATACTAAGCCAACCAATTTATGTTCATCTATCACAGGTAATTGAGAGATCTGAAACTTCTTCATCTTTGCTATCGCCTCTTTTATAGGGGCATTTGAGCCTATGCTTATTATTCTGCTTGTCATAAGCTGCTCTGCCTTAATCTC
>CAZUSQ010000179.1:0-2949 GCA_964622655.1 uncultured Methanosarcinales archaeon | reverse complement strand
TATCTTCTTCAAAATTCTTGCATTTTTCAATTACTTTTCCATCTTTAAAATACATGCTATGCCCGTAATAAACAATTCCATCTTGAGCGCCAACTTGATTAACATAAATTATAGGCACTTTATTTTCTTCCCATCTGCGCTTTAGAATATTTTCAATAGCCTCAATTTTTCCTTTTTTGTATGGAGAAGCAGAAATATTTATTATTAATTCAGCTCCTTTGTCTTTTTGTTTTTTTGTTGTATCAGGAAACCATATGTCTTCGCAGATACTAACACCAATTCTTTTACCATCAAATTCAAAAATTGTTGCATTTGTGCCTTCTTTAAACCATCTTTTTTCATCAAAAATTGTATAATTTGGCAAACATATCTTATGATGAATATCAATTATTTGCTGGTTTCTAATAATCGCAGCACTGTTATAGATATTTCCATACACTCTTTCAATAAACCCAATAATTGCAATTTTATTTTTTGTATTTTGAACTATTTTCTTCAAAGCATCCATATTTCTTTCAATAAAATCATTCCTTAATAACAAATCTTGAGGACTATATCCAGTTATAGAAAGCTCTGGAAAAGCAATTATGTCTGCTTTTGTTTTTTTGATTATTGATATAATTTTTTTAGTATTTCCTTCTATGTCACCAACAATAGGATTTATTTGAGCTAATGCAATTTTCATATATAATTGTGTTTGTCTAATGTTTAAAAATCTTTTTAAATGAATAGAATAATCTAAAAATATGATAAAAACAATTATATTTGACCTTGGAAATGTGATAGTGAAAGTTGATAGAACTAATTTGTTTAACCAACTAGCAATAAATAGTAATAAATCAATAGATTATATTAAGAATTACTATGAAAACTCTTCAGCAAGGAGATTATTTGAAAGAGGAAAACTCAAGCCTAAAGAATTCTACGATAAATTGGTCAATGAATTGAATCTTAATATGAATTTTAAAGAATTTAGTAAATATTATTGCAATATTTTCACTTTAAACAATGACATTGCAAAGCTTATTAAAAAATTAAAAAGGAATTTCAGATTAGTATTATTGTCAAATACAGACATTTTGCATTTTGAATATATAAAAAATAAATTTAAAATTGTAGATATTTTTGACGATTATACTTTATCGTATAAAGTTGGTTTCAGAAAACCAAACCCAATTATTTTTATAAATGCATTAAGCAAAATAAAAACATTGCCATTCAATTGTGTTTATTTTGATGATATACCAGAATTTGTTTATATTGCAAGATTAATGGGTGTAAAGGCATTTCAATACAAAAATGTTAAAAAATTAGTTAATGATTTAAACAAAGTTGGAGTTTTAACAAAAAGTTTATAAACAAAATATTTTTACTTTTTATTATGGATGTCGCAATTCTATATTCTGGTGGAAAAGACAGCACTTTTGCAATTCAGCATGCAAGAGGAAAAGGATGGAATATAAAGTATCTGATTTCTGTAAAGCCAACAAGAAAAGACTGCTATTTGTACCATTATGCAACTATTGAGCAAACAAAGGATATTTCAAATATGCTCGGTATTCCCCAAATCTATATAAAATGCAAAGTTTCAGATCCAGTAAGAGAAGCTGATATTGTAAAAGAGATTGTTGAAGACAATCAAAAAAGAATGAGGATAGATGCTGTTGTTTTAGGAGGTACTGGATTGCAAGAAACACAGCTTAGAAGCATACAAAATGCTTTAAGAATATTAAAAGTTGAAGCATTTGCAAGTCATGCAGGAGAAGAGCATGATTTGGTTATGGAGCAAATGCTTAACAAAGGTTATGAAATTTTAATAACCCAAATTGCTTCTGATGGATTAAAAGATTGGCTTGGAAAGAAAATAACAAAAGAGAATTTCCCACAACTGAAAAAAGACTCTATTAAGTACGGTTTCCACATTGGTTTTGAAGGTGGGTATGCAGATACATTTGTAACTGATTGTCCACTGTATCCTAAAAGATTAGTAATAGAAGACATGTCAATAATTTACGAAGATGACTACTGTGGGCATGTTGTAATAAACAAATATAGAATGGAAGATAAAGGAAAGCCAGAATTTAAAAAGAAGAGAAGTATTTTTGCTGGGTTTTTGAAGTGAAATATTAAAAATAAAAAGCTTGATCTATATTTGCCAGTTTGTAACCTCTCCTGCCAATTTTTTCCTGTAGACCACCTTTAAAACTCTGTCCCCGCAAGCATAAAAATGTTTCGTCATCCGCTACTACAGCATTTGCAGCGTTTAATCTGCCAAGCTCCATAACCTCTGGTTTTTCTGCTCGAGGAACTTCTTTGACTAATAGGTTCTTTCTTCCATTATAACCAGGCTTTTTGAGCATTTGCATATAAGTAGACAGAACGACTTCAATTTTGGCTTTTTCTCCCTCTGGAACAAGAATAAAGTTATAGCCACCTTGTGCACTGTATTCCATATCTGGTCCATATGGGTGACCATGCAGATTAACTTTTGATTCCAAATCTGGATCTCTTGTTACTCTTAAAATTTCTAAAACAGTCTCATCGTAAGTTCCTTGGAAAATCCAATCCAAGGCATGAACAGCTGGTACTATGCCTCTTTCTACGCTTAAAGTAATAGTCAGAAGTGGTCCTTTTGATCTAAAATGAGCATAAATTCCATTATCCACCATAAAATGATTGCATTCCCAAGTTCTTCTTACCATCTTCAAAACTTTAAGAATTTTTCACTGCAACTACTTACTCTTAAAAAATTTTTTCCCTAAAGAAAACTCTCCAGCTCCATTAACTAAAAGAACAACTAAAACAGCCAAAATAAGCAAAATAAATTCATAACCGTAAGCTTGAGGTGATATGAAAAATCCCTGTTTAAGGTGGACTTTAAACAATGCAACTAACATTTCAATTAATAACAATACAGAAACCCATCTGGTAAGCAAACCTAAAATTAAC
>CAZUSQ010000178.1:0-2954 GCA_964622655.1 uncultured Methanosarcinales archaeon | reverse complement strand
GGCGGCAAATCGAATGCAGAGCAAAAATCCGTTACGAAGTTCGGATTTTTGCTTTTGTGAGTAGGGCTTTCACCAAGAAAGCCCGTGTTTGCCTGCCATTATTGTTATTTGGTGTATACTTTACAAGTTTACTTTACACTTTTTGGACTATAATGTCTTTAAATAGATTAAGAATCTCAACAAACCATATTTTGATGTAGCCAAGCAAAGGAATCCTTAAAACAGCATTGCCAACAATCTGCTCTTCACTAACCTTTGTCTCATCAAGAAAAGCGCTTTTTATAGACATAGGATTTGTTTTGTAGTTATCACCTTTAGTCTGGAAGTGATATGTATTATTAGATTGCCATTTCTTAACTACTCTATGTATTATAGGATCTCTTTTAACACTCCAAAACACAACAACGTCACCAATCTCTATATTTTCTGGTTTTTTGCCTTTCAAAACCATAATGTCGCCTCTGTCAAAACCATTTTTTAATGGAAAGTTTTCAAAATCTTCTTTCTTTATCCCATTATCAACATACCACTTATCTGCCTTAGCCCACCACTCATCAAAGCCATTATTGTGCTCCATGCTTTCACTTACAACAGCAACTACTGGATGAGATGTATGAAGCAAAAAACCCAAGCCAGGATAAACAATAAACTTAATAAGAACAAAAGCCAATACAATATTAACGAGCCAGCTCCAAATGCTGTTATCTTCCCATATAAAATACCATACTTTCTTAAATGTTCTCTTCCAGTGCTTCATAATCTTGCTCTTAGCAAAAAGAATAAAAAGGTGTTGATTTTAGTTAAAGTAAATGCTTAAAATATATAATACAATTCAAAAACTAAAATGAAACTACAACGCTCAGATTATTACCAAGGAATATTACAGCTTAGAGATGTGAATGATGAAGTAATTAGTTTTGTAAAGAATCAAATTAAAAAAAGAAGCGATATTGCTATAACAAAGACTGTAAGGTTTGCTAATGGTTTGGACCTTTATATAACTTCTCAGAAATTTATCAGGATATTGGGTAAAAAGCTGAAAGATAGCTTTGGTGGGGAAATTAAAATAAGCTCAAGACTTCATACTAAAAACAAGCAAGGAAAAGAACTATATAGAGTTAATTTGCTTTTCAGGCTCTCAAAATACAAAAAGGGTGATATTGTTTCAGTAAGAGGGGACAAAGTAAGACTCTTAAGCATAGGCAAAAAGATATTTGCTAGAAATTTAAAGACAGGAAGGAAAATAAGAATAAGGAGCAAAGACTTAAATTAGTTGTTCTTTCTCTTTTTTGTAGTCTTCAATTATTTTCCTTACCCAATTTATTTTATTCTTTTCCATTTCAAAATGCTTTTTCTCAACAAATCCAAAATACTTGTCTTCGTTAATCTCTAGATTTTTAGCGCTGATAAACACAAAAGGCAAATTGCTCTCAATCTTTTTGGTAATAGGTTTTTTATAAATAATCACAAATACCTTATTTTTTAAAAAATCAATAACCTTTTCACTTATAATATTTGAATTATCCACAAGCAAAATATCATTTCTTTGTATGTTTAGAATTTTATTCTTGAAATTGAATTCATTTATTCCTAATGTTTCAAGTTTTTTTAATATGTAAAAATTATTGATATTTGATATTATGTTATTGAATTTCTTCATTAATACCCTTAACCTTTCCATATCCCTATCTTTAGATTTAATTAAATTTTCAAGAAACCTAATCCTTTGCTCCCTAAAATCGATTAATTTTTTATTTTCAATTTTTGTTCCTTTTAATTGAATTTGTTTTTCTAAATTAATTATTTTATTTTTTAGATTATTGTTGTACTTCTTTACCAATTTTATTTCTTCTTCATATTTCTTTAATTTATTATACAATCTTAAGAAATCGCTCTCTTTAAGCTTTTTCTCAACAATAATTTTTTCTATTATCTTATCTTCTTCCTCTTTTCTCTCAATTATGCTTACTGCACTTTTTATGCTTATTCTTTTTGTAATTACAAGTTCCTTTATTTTATCTATAATGTAATATTTTTTATTCTCTTTAACAAAAAAGTCAATCTTGTCAAGCAATGCCCTTGTTTCTTTGTAAGCAAATAAAGCAGATGCCAAAGCATCACCTTGATGCTCATTATCAAATCTAAAATTATTTATCATCTTTCTTTTTTCATCAACCATTAAATCTTCTTTTGGACTTACTACCTTTGCTCCAAGTTTTGTTGCAAAAGCCTCTATCAAATGAGGTACTTTTAATTTGTCTGTACCAACTAAAACAACCTTGCCAAGCTTTATCGTTTCAGAAATTAATGAATTTAAGTCAAGTTGCTTCGAAGAATCTAAATGAAGCAAATTGCCTTCAATGTCAAGAACTGCAAAGCCTATAGTTGTGCCTGGGTCAATGCCAACAATGAGTAGTTTCCTTTCTTCCATCTGCTTAATAGTATAGATTACAGATTTAAAAACCTTGCCATAACCTTTATAAGCAAAATTAGAATACTTTATTATATGAAAAATGTAATTAGCGGAGTGATTATTCGTGGTTTAGGGGAAGGCACTTATTTTATGTCTATGCAGCATTATCAAAAAGAAATCAAGAAAAAGCTTGGATTTAAGGCTTATCCTGGCACATTGAATTTAAAGGTTGATGGTGAACAATTCAATTCATTGAAAAATTTTAAGCAAATCAAAATAAACGGATTCAAGCAAAAAAATAAAACTTTTGGTGGAGTAGATTGTTACAAAGCTAAAATCAAAAATATAAATGGCGCAATCATAATACCACATACTTCAAAACATAAAAAAAATATTATAGAATTCATAGCACCTATACACTTAAAATCAGAGTTAAAGCTTAAAGAAGGAAACAAAGTAAAAGTTGAGTTAACATGAGAATAGGCATTGCAGACACAACATTTGCAAGAGTTGATATGGCAAAGTTTGTAATAGATGTTAT
>CAZUSQ010000177.1:0-2955 GCA_964622655.1 uncultured Methanosarcinales archaeon | reverse complement strand
CCTTGAATTTGCATTTTTCTTTTGGTTAATAATTTCGTGATTAATCCTTCCAAATGTGCATTGATATTCTCAACATAATCTGTGGGACTAATTTGGCTGCCTTTGCTACAACCTCCACAAGCGGCTAGTGCTAAGCCACCTCCTGCTACTCCCAATAACACAGCAGCTTGAACAAAATTTCTTCTCTGAATTTTATCTCTATAACCATGAGCTCCAAGAAGTCCAGCTAATGGGTATCCTGCATTTAGTTGTTGCGCAGTTTCACATAAAAGCCCGGCAGAAGCCAAAGCATTCATGTTTGTGATACGTTCAGAAGCACTGTGAGAAAAATATTGAGCATCTCTTATTGCTCTAACACGATCCATAACCTCTGGCTCTTTTTCTAGAAATCGTACATCTCCCCTTAAACTTGGATATCTTCTTAATTTTCTATCAAGCGAATCTAACTGAGCTGTATAAGCTCTGCTAGACATAATATGCCATCTGTTTAGAGCATTCTGCGCAACATCTCTTGCTTCTATAATATCAACTGCTCTAATTAATCTTGATAAATCCATAATATAACCACAAATTTATGCTCTTTTTAAATCTTTCGATTTTCTAGTAACTAAAAAGTAGTGATAGAAAAAGCAGCCAAGTCTATAATTCTGCTAAGTTGTTTATTGCAATGCAAAGATTTATATATAACAATGTGCACAATATGGTACATGATAATAAAGGATGCTATGGTTGTGATACATTTAGCAAAAATAACGCTGCTGAAAAACAGTTGTGAATATTTCAAAAGTGTTGTAATTCCGCAAATGGTCTATGAAGAGATTTTATTAGGCAGAGAAAAAGGCTATGTTGATATTAAAATACTTATGGACTTAATCAAGGAAAATAAAATAACTGTCAAACATGTTCGAAACAAAGGACTAATAGAAAAAGCAAATGAGTTTAACATACAGGGTGGCGAAGCAGAGGCAGTTGCGTTATATTGGGAAGGGGAAGCAGATTATCTTGCTACAGATGACGACAACGTAAGGAAAAAAAGCATTTTAATGAGTGTGCAGGTTATAGGAACCCCAGCTATAGTACTAAAACTGCACAAGGAAAAATTAGTGGATAGGGAAAAGTTTGAAAAAAGCTTGTCTGAACTCAGAAATATAGGTTGGTTTAGCAATGCTGTAATAGACAAGATGCTTATGGAGGGATTAAAATGGCACAAGCAATAGGCATAAGGCTTCCTAAAGAGATTCTTAAAAAGATAGAAAAATTAAGCAAGGAAGACATGGAAGATAGAAGCACTGTCATAAGAAAGTTAGTGATGATGGGCTATAAAGATATGATAAAAAGAAAAGCTTTACAAGAGTACTCCAAGGGAAATATAACGCTTTCAGAAGCTGCTCATCAATCAGGTTTGACACTATGGGAAATGGAAAAGTACTTAGTAGAACAAGGCTATAAATCAAGCTATTCGGTGGAAGATTTGGAAAAAGAGATGAAAATATTAAAATGGTAATCAAAAAACATAGCTTGAATAAGCAGCTAAAGATGTACAAGTTCCATCGCAAGAATATAATCCTAGCTCTAGATAAGTAGCACCACAATTATAGTCTGGAGTGTATCCTGGAGCGCAAAAGTTTGAACCTCTGCAATTAAAATTGGTAGCTTAGCTATTGCTATTAATTAAGAATAGAAACATTTAAATAATACTATCAACTACTGGTTGATAACTATCAACCAAATGAAGACAGGCAATCATACAGAGGACAGGGTATTGGTTATATTGCTAAAAGAGCCTTTTGCAATCCATACCGCTACATCTGTAGCTAAAGCCCTTAAACTAACAAGGCAGGGAATTTGGAAAACATTAAATAAATTAGCAGAAAATAAGCTGATTAATTTAGAATATGTGGGAGACACTAAAACCAGCACAGCCACTATAAAACTAAATTGGCCTAACCCCATCATAGAAAAAACACTCTCATTGCTATTAACGAAGGAATCCTTACAGCAACAAAGGTGGAGGGTTAATTTTGCGGAGCTTGAAAATAATGTAAACTTTCTAATACTTTTTGGCAGCATATTGAATAACCCGAAAGAAGCGAATGATATAGATGTCTTGGCAATTGTAAATAAAAAAAACTTTAAAGCGGCAGAAGAGACAGTGATAAAGGTGCAGCAAACACAGCTTAAAAAAATTCATATTATTGATTTAACGGAAATCGAATTTAGACAAGAATTAAAAAAACCAAATAAGGTATATTTAGATGCAGTTAAAAAAGGGGTAATACTGTACGGCCAGGATAACTTCATTAAATTTATAAGGGGATTACAAGAATGAGAACAAAAGAGCTCGAAAAAAGCCTAAGAGAATGTTTTAGGACAGCAGAGAAAGATGAGAAAAAAGGCAAGAAGCATAAAGGACTTTTATTAGGCAAGCCTAACAATAAAGTTGCTGAAGAGTACATTCAAAAAGCTAAAATGGAGCTGGAATTATGCGAGATCTACAAACAAAAAGGAATCGATTATAAAATTGCAGAAGAATGGTTTTACACACTTTACTATTGTGCATTGGCTATACTGGCTAAATTTGGCATTGAAACAAGAAGCCAAAAGTACACTGCGTTATTTCTGAAACATATTCAGAATAGGGGTCTCATTGAATATGATGGCGAATTTATCAAAAGAATAACCGTTTATAGCGAAAAAGGTGAGAAATCTGAAGTAGACGAACGCGAAGAATCACGGTACAGTTCAGCCATCAAAAATGAAAAAATAAGTGAGAGATATGAAGAAATGACAAATCTCTGCAAGAAAGCTATGTCCCAGGCTGAAGAAATTGTTTTCTCTGAAAAAGAATATAAAGTTCCTGAAGAATTACACTGAGCCTAATTTAAAATTTTCTGCAGCACTCCACAATTTTTCTCATAAACTTTCCTCCAGAGCCTTTACTTCCATACAAATAAA
>CAZUSQ010000176.1:0-2959 GCA_964622655.1 uncultured Methanosarcinales archaeon | reverse complement strand
TCAATCATGTCTAAACTTTTTAAGAAAATCGTAGTCAAATCTATCAAAGCCTATTGCTTGTATTGTGGATTTAACTAAGACTATCATATGTAACAAATACATTCTTCCCACCAAGAGCAATCTTCAATTAGGCATCAGGGTTTGGCCAAAGTATGTATGGGCAATTCAAATTACAGGGTATTATAACACCACCACCCCCGCCGCCTCCGGAACCACCCGGACCACCACCTGTGCCTTGTGACTTCTCTTCCTTCTTTTCTTCAGGCTTAGGTGTCTTAGGTTCCTTATCTTCAATAAGGTCATCTTTCAACTTAGAATCTTCGGTTTTAGTTCCTTTATTGTTTTTACTAACGTGAGAAAAAGAGAAATTATTTAGCAAAATTTTTATTTTTAATCTTTAAAATAATCAAGCCAACTATTATAATGAAAAGTGCAAATAAAAGCCCGCCTTCTGCTCTATAAAACCAATTCCAACCTAATGCATTAGTAGTGTATCTTAGCAAAAAAGAAATGATAATTATACTAAATCCTACAACACATAATCTCTGCCAATATTTCAATTTTTTCCAATATGATTTCAGTTCGGACATGCTTCAGAGTTGTTGAGTATATTGTTTCTTATTTATTAAGCTTTAGCTCTCTGTCTTGCGATAATACTTGCTGCAATGGATTCGCTTGCTGCACGCTGTTGAGCGTCTTTTAAAGTGCTACCGCCTGCCTGTGCAATAACATCACTAATAGAATTGCTTCCTAAAGTATTAGTTCCTGCAGATTTAGAACGTTTACCACCACCCCTATTTCCACTTGAAGAAGCTGTATTTTCCTTCGCTTTATTACTCTCCTGTATGGAATTTTGATTAAGGGCGGACTGGAAAAAATAATAGTCGCTTACAACTCTATAATAAATAATTAATGCTAATTCAGCAACCAAGCCGACATCACTTATTGTATCTACAGTTTTATAGATATTTTTTCTATAGGCATGGCGAGTTCCAGTTTGTATAATAATTCCCGCCTTAGTAGCAGTTGTAGCTCTTTCTCCATATCTTGTCGCTAGATAAATGTCTTCGGCTAATTGAGATTGTTTTTCTTCTGGAACATATTTTTCATATTCATCATGATGATAATCAGTGACAGTAGATATTGAATAGTCTTTAGCCACATCTTTAAAAAACCGTTCAAACAATCTTATCCCCCATCTTATTAATCCATGACCATCAGGGTCAACATATTTCTGTGGATTGTTGCGTTCGAAGGCGTAACGATTTAGTAACTGCGGATCATAAACATTCTGTATCAAAGTATCAGGTTGCGTAAATTTGCCCCATTGCGGCTTATATTTTCTAAAGTGGAAATCGTAATCTTCGACTACTGAATCATATTCTTTGGCTTCTCCGTCAAATCTTGACTGTCTGCCACCTTCTATTATCTCTTGGAACGGACTGTAAAAAGAATTTTCTATGACGTTTCCATTAGCATTAGTTAATACAACATTTGAACCTTCGTGGTCACCATGCACGAATTCCTTATTTCCGTTTGTATTGACTTGTGCAACTAAAAAGCCATCTTGGTAAATATATTTTTCGGTGTAATTGCCCGTTGAGTTTTCAACAACGATATAATCTTGTGAAACATAATAAACAGTGTAGTTATTAACACCATTATGAAATACGTCTTTAATCAAAATCCGTTCTTCAGTTGGATGCCAAACATACTCCTCCAAAATAATCCCACTTAAAGAACTATTCCTAATTCTAATTAACTGATTTAATTCGTTATACTCTCTATAATAACCGTCTCCCGAAACGAGGTTACCATTGTTATCTTATTGCAAATTTTAAGGGGATGGTACCTCAAATCAATTTAGAATAGCTTACATTCAACTCAGTGATAAAATATTAAATTATTTTTGGTCCATCATGCTAATCGTAAACACTCTCTCTCCTTCCTATTCGAAGTACAAAAATCTTTTTCTCAGTTATAATAACATCAACTATGGCCCTATAATCCATGATGCGAAGGCGCCACAGTTTGCTGCCTTCTAGTTTCTTGAGATACCTAAAAGGATCCTCCCTAATTAAGTTGAGTTTCTTTGCTATTATTTCAGCAATCGTTTTATCAAGCTTCTTTAACTGCTTGATTGCAGAATCAGACAATTCAATTGAGTAGGTCATTTCAATGAGATACCCATATCTTTTGCTACCTGGTCCAATGATTTGGTCTTGCCTTCTCTAATCTCTTTAAGAGCAATTTCAACATCCCTTCTTTCCTGTTCGCTCATAGTATCTTCATCTGCTTCAATGAATCTGGTTATGATTTCATCAAAGCTTTGCCTTGGATATGCTTTCAAATTTTCCAGCTTCTTTTTTGTATTTTCCTTAACAGCAATCGTTGTTAATTTTTCCATTGTTATAACCTCTTATAAGTATTTATGAGTACTTATATTTAAAACTTTCGATTTTAGTGATGAGGTTTTTGATAAGCATAAGGCAGAGTTTCCGAAAGTTGTCAAGTATTATTCAGACGATGAAAAGGAAATGTTCTACATCAAAAACGAGAAGGAAATTTGGATAGCAGAGGAGAATTTTACGAGCAATGGAGCATTGCTAGTAACTCTATGTGAAGCTTATTACAAGCTGCAAGGAATAGAGAAAAGTTCACCGCAATATCTGGAAAAGTTTGAGAAAGTGGTAACATTTTATCTGTGAGAATTTCTCACAGTTTCTTTTTTTTATTTTTTTCTTTGAAAAAATGATTAAGCTTAAGTATAGATTTTACTCATTACATATAAAGGATACCTCGGGCTTTAGCCCGTTTCTATCCTTTCCTCCGTTAATTCTTTAACCATATTGATCAAAAATTTGAGCGTGCAGCGAAATTTAGGCACGCTCAAACTCTCTCCAGTTTAGCGTTAGCTTTCGTTGCACGGAGCAACGAAAATGAAAGGCTTAAAACATTT
>CAZUSQ010000175.1:0-2976 GCA_964622655.1 uncultured Methanosarcinales archaeon | reverse complement strand
TCTGCATCACTAGGAACATTAAATGTGTATGCATTTGAAAACCTGCTTTCGTCCTCATTTGGCTCAGCAGTTAGTTCCTCAACATCTTCTTTTAGATCTACGCCTAAGTCTGAATTTAATACTTGTACGCTTACATCCTCTTCATCCTCATTGCCAATGTTTATCACAGTTGTTGCTGCTTGAACATTCTTCCTATTGCAAGAAACCTCAGCCGGGCTTAATGTTGCTCTTGTTATTTTTAACAAATGGTTTTCTTTTTCCACTTCAAGCTCCAAATCCATATCAGCTTCGTGGTTTGTGCCATTTTCATCCTCACCTTCAGCATGTATTGTAACACTAAATGTATCTTCTTCAACTTCTATAGGAACTTGGAACTTTAATGTAATCCTTTTATCTCTGCCTGCTTTCAAATCAAAATCTGCTGACTCCTCATCCAAATCATCTCCGTCATCAATTTCCTCTATTGTTACTTCAACTGTTATATCCTCTATTTCTAAATCTTCAGCGTCGGTAAAATTATTTTGCACCTCTATCCTAAATTCAACAGTGTCGCCTGGTTCTGCTTCGTCATCAATTGTATCGCCATCATCCAAATTCTTAGAAGTTTTGCCTCCTACTTTAACATCAACATCAGAGAAAATTAACTTTGAGCCTTGTGCATAAGCTACATTCATTAAAAGTACAAAGATAACAATACTCAATAAGACTGATAGTATCTTCATTTTATATATGCAAAAAGCTACCCATATTTAAATTTTTCGCTATTTTATAATGGTAACATTAAAAAAATATTAGCTTTACAGCCATTACAATAATTATTGGCACCAAAACCCTTTTCAACCATATATTTTTGAATTTTAGCACTAAACCAGCGCCAACCCAACCACCTGCAATATTCACTAGCAATAGCGGTATACCAAGTTTATAGTCAATAAGCCCTTGATAGATAAAAATAATGGTAGTCATAATTGACATTGGGAAAGTTACTGCTTTTTGGTTTGCAACAGCACTCTGAAAGCTAAGCCCATAAATCAAAACCAATAAGAATATCACCAATGTTGCTCCACCACCACCTATAATACCAATGTAAGCACCTATAAAAATGCCAGCTAAAGCACTTAATAAATGATGCTTTATTGTTATTTTTGTTTTAACTTTTTTTGGCTTTATATAATCCTCAAAAAGAATTAGGAAAGATACAATAATCATCAGAATTCCAATTATTATTTTTAAAATTCCTTCGTTGATTTTTACTATTAATGATGCTCCAAGTATAGAGCCGATAATACCTGCTATTGCAAAAGACAAAATGTACCTTAACTGCATCCTATCTTTAAATGAGAATTTAGCAATATTGCCTATGCCAATCCCAACCATAGAAAATCTTGAAGTTGCCACAGCTGTATGTACTGGAACACCCAGAAAAATCATAGCTGGTGGAAGTATAAGCATGGCTGTGCCAATTAAGGAGCCGATTATCGAGGCTATAAAACTAATAACAATCAACAAAATAAAAGTTATCATATCCATTGGAATAGGCACTTAACAGAAAGTTTATAAATCTTATTCAAGAAACATTTTTTATGGTTGGCAACATTCCTAACTTCACAAAAATAGACATTCTGAGATGCTTCTTAAGGTTTAATAAGAGTATAAGCAGGCAAGAACTTGCAAGAGAGCTTGAGCTAGGTGAAGGGACAATAAGAACAATACTTGAGGTACTTAAATCAAAAGGGCTTCTCAATTCAACAAAAAAAGGGCATTTTTTAAGCAAGAAGGGAAATGAAATGTTAAGCCAAGTCTATGAGTGTATAAACTTGCCTAAACTAATAAAGACAGGGCTTTATCCTCATTTCAAGAATATTGGTGTTCTTATAAGAAATGTGTCAAATTTAAAGCAATTATACAAGCTTAGAGATATTGCTGTCAAAAATAAGGCAGAAGGTGCGATTATATTGAAATTTGAGGGTAAGCTTTATGCCCCTGAATCAGGCTACGAGCAAGATTATAAGGAACTGGAAAATTATTTTGATTTTAAAAACCATGATGTTTTGGTTATTGCATTTTCAGATGAAAAAAGAGATGCTGAAAATGGCGCTCTTGCAATCGTAATTGAACTTAATCATATGCTAAAAAAGTTTATAAGTGAATTTTAGAGGCAATATGCTAATAATTAGTTGCTCACATGCAAAACACTTAGGCTATTTGATAGCAAGGAAGCTAGGTAAAAAGCACTCTAACTTGATTGTTAATAAATTTCCAGATGATGAGCTATATATTAGATTTAGTTATAATCTAAAAAATAAAATTGTTATTTTGGTGCAGTCTTTTTACAAGAATATTAGTGATTGCATTATAGAAGTTATTTTTGCAGCTAAAACTGCTCGTGAATTAGGGGCTAAAAAGGTAATCCTTGTTGCGCCTTATTTTCCTTATATGCGCCAGGATAAAATGTTTCACAAAGGAGAAGCAGTTAGCCAAAGATTAATTGCTGGATTAATAGATAGATATTTTGATGCTGTTTATTTGATAGATCCCCATCTACACAGAAAAAATAAGTTGGAAAATGTGTTTAAAATAAAATCTAAAAAAATGACTGCAAATAATCTGATTGTCAGCTATATTAAAAAACACATAAAAAATCCAATTATTATAGGCCCTGACGAAGAAAGCTATAAATGGGCAAGAAATGTTGCAAATATGCTTGGAGTTGAGTCAAAAATATTGAAGAAAAAAAGATATTCCTCATATCATGTTAAAGTTAAATTAAATAAAAAAATTAATTTAAAAGGGAAAAATGCAGTTATTGTTGATGACATCATAAGCACTGGGCATACAATTCTTGAAACCGCAAAAATAATAAAAAAATTAGGTGCAGAGAACATTTATTGTGTTTGTGTTCATGGGATTTTTGTTGATGATGCTTTAAATAAATTAAAGAAAGCAAGGATAAAGGCTATTTCTACGAATACAATA
>CAZUSQ010000174.1:0-2991 GCA_964622655.1 uncultured Methanosarcinales archaeon | reverse complement strand
GCTTGTTTCTATCCAGCGAACAAAGTGAGCAATAAAGAACTACGTTAAGGAGCACACTCGCAAAATATCAGGAATCTAGGGCTTAATAAGGAAAAATCTTTAAATTGTAACATAGCTTGTATAAACTAATGGCTAAAGGGCATAAAATTGAAGAGAAGATTGAAGTAAACACATTTCTTGAAATCATCAAAAATTATACTGAAGAGCAAATCGTAACAACACAACACACCTTTTTCCGTCTTGATGAAGAAGAAAGAAAGATTTTTAAAGAATCGGTACTTAAAGAGTATTTAATAGCGAAAATCCCTGTATTGGTAGGCATACAGCATAATAGGAATTATGCAGTATTTTATGGCTACAGCAAGAATGAAGCTTTAAGGCTTATACTTGATATGCAGCCTAATAAAATTGAGATAGTTACTTTTTACATTATAGACAAAAGCGAAATACCAAGATTGTAAAAAATGGAAAAAGAAAAAATAACAAGAAAATCGATTCAGGGCAAAGGAGAAGTGGATTATGATTTTAAACATGATATTTTATTCTTTAAAACTAAAGACAGAAAATATGCTAAATCTATTGAACTATTAGATAGTATAGTTGTAGATGTTGATAAAGAAGGATTTTTGGTTGGAATACAAATTTTTGATGCTTCTGAATTTTTGAATTTGGACAAAAAAATGCTATTATCAATTCCAAAATGGCGCTTTGATGCAAATGTTTATGATGGGAACAAAATAGATATTCGATTAATATTCCAAATTAAAGTAAGAAATAAAATTGTTGAGAAAAATCCAATTATTGCTCAACAAATAAACCAGAAATTGCCTAATTCTGAATTGGTTTGTGAGGCTGTGGTTTAAATTTTTATACGATTTATTTATTTCTTAAAAAATTCCGCACCAATAAGGTAAATTAATATCCATTGCTCTAAAGGATAATATAATCCAGCATTTAATAGATGGTGAATAAATCTTTCTAACATCCAAAAAATTTCTTGCTTGCTAAATTCAATTTTGTAGCTACCGATAACTTCATCAAAAATTTGTTTTTTATTCTTCAAAAACCAATCAGAAATCTTTTGAGCATCTCTTTCTTGTGTTGGAATATCATTCTCCAGCTTCAATAACCAGTCAAAAGATTGGCAAACTATGTAGTCAGAAATTACATTTTTAGGTAATAAGTAATAATCTCCTTTAGTCTTTTCAAAATTTCCAATACTTCTGACCACTCCTATATTTTCAGAATTTATTGAACTAAGAAAGCTATTTATCTTTGACTCTACTTTTGACCAGTTAGAGTACCTGAATCCTACTTTAACATGGTCTGGATAATGTGTGAAGTATAAACCAACTACTCCATCTTCACCTCTAAGTTTTTTAAATTTGCTGAATATTTCTCTTCCAAGAAGCGCTATCCCATCTGTAGATTTAACAAAAATCTTGACAGATTTAAAATCTTGTAGAACATTCATTTTTTAATCTCTATTAAATAAAGTTAAAATCATGTGATTTGTTATACCACAACAACCATAATTTATGTATATGTTATCTTCTAAATTGTAAACATTGTTTAAATCTCGATTATTGTTTATATTTAATGTAAATTCTTTATTATTGTAACTTAAAGTTAATAGTTTTTTATCTTGGGACAGATTTAATATTTTGAAGTTATAAACCTTACCTAAAAATTCTAGGTAGACTTCTTTGGTTTTAAAATCAACATCCTGTTGCATTTGTTTACAATCTTTCCAACAATAAACATCATTTTCATTCCCTTCACATAAACCATTACCACAGCAGTTCTTATCAAATTCATCGCAAGTATTGAAGTGGATTGCAAAAGCGTTCACTCTCCATTCTTGTCCATCCCACTCTAACTGGGTAGCTTGTGTTTTTATACCCGCCAGCGCAGTTTCTGCTGTATAATATGCGAAAGCGATACTTTCATTATCAATTTCCACTTTGTCTAATCTCATAGAAACACTTGGAAAATCATAATCCCTATTCATTATCTTTACGAACCTTTCCTTTGACTTTAAATTCTTAAGGTTGGTTATAAACAAATCATACATATTTCCCCAATCTTTTTTCTCCCAGTATCTAGCAAATCTTAAAGCAGTTTTTTCGGCTAATTCCTTTTTATCTACTGCTTTTTCAGTGGTTATATTAGGTTGTTCTTTTGCTTCAATTTTTTGACTAGTATCTTTTATTTCGTCCTTGTCGCAAATATTATTACTATTTTGGTCAAGACAACAAGATGCACCCACTTTAATATAAGGAGAATTGCAAGTAACCTCTTTAGGTGTGCAAGAACTTAACGTTATAAGAAATAATGCTAATACTCTTACCATCAGTTTATAATTAACCATACCCAACATTTATAGTTTAAAGTAACAAATACTTAAACATTTCTATTTTGTTGTTATCTGTAAGTATAAGCCCCGATTCTTTCTATTAAAAAAATAAAGTGCGAAGCACCATAAGAGAGTGTGCCCCCATTCTCGTAAAAGCCCCCGAAAAAATTGCGTATAACTTATAGAATTATGCGAAGTCCTGAAAGCGAGGATTTTCCCTCGAAAATGAGGCAACCCACATTTTCAGAGCTGGAAAATCCGAGCGTAGGATTTGGGTGAGGAGCGGAGGGGCTTTGATGCCCCGAGCACCGCAACCGCATAATTCTTGTTAGGCGTAGCGAACCTTTGTATGGTTTGTGGAGTTTTTGTCCCATCAAATTTTTGTTCTCGGCGTAGTTTTGGATTTAATATAGAATTATCAATCTTCGAGGCAAAGCTGAGACTATAGTTTATTTCTCGGGGGCTATTGTTAGTTTTTCTATGCTGTTTTGTCTTATCTTTTCTATAGTCCTTAAATTGTATTTCTTATCTCTATTACTCAACAATAGAAAATTATTCGGTTGTTTGTCAGTAAGATATTGTTTAAATTCATTGATAAGGTGTCCTGGAATCAATAAGACTTTAGCTTTTCCTAT
>CAZUSQ010000173.1:0-3002 GCA_964622655.1 uncultured Methanosarcinales archaeon | reverse complement strand
GTAACAACAAAGATAATGAAAGAAATTGCAAAGTTAAGCAAACAACAGTATAATTACAAATGAAAATCTCAATTATTGGAGCAGGAAGCTGGGGCACTACACTAGCTGTTTTGCTGGGAGAAAAAGGTTTTGATGTTAAGTTATGGGCTAGAAGAGAAGAATTAGCAAATGAAATTGAAAGCAAAAGAGAAAACAAACAATATTTGCCAGGAATTAAAATCCCAAGCAATGTAATTGTAGACCATTCTTTAAAAAATGTCCTTAATGGCTCAGAGATGATAATAACTGCAATTCCAAGTGAATTTCTAAGAAGCATATTAAAACAAATTAAACCTTATTTCAAAAATCAAATTATTGTTAGTGTAACAAAAGGCTTAGAATATCGTACATGTAAAAGAATGTCTCAAGTAATTGAAGATGAGATTGGAAAAGCAAAAATTGCTGTATTGTCAGGTCCAAATCATGCAGAAGAAGTAAGCATGAAAATGCCAACAGCAAGTGTTGTTGCAAGTAAAGACAACAAAGTAAGCAAAATAATTTCAGAAACCTTAGAAACACCTTATTTCAAACTTTATCAGTTAAATGATGTTATAGGAGTTGAGCTCTGTGGAGCTTTAAAGAACATATCAGCAATAGCAACAGGTGTTTGTGATGGGTTTGGATTTGGGGATAATGCAAGAGCTTCGATAATAACACTTGGATTAATGGAGATGAACAATTTTGGCAGGTATTTTGGAGCAAAGCGTGGAACAGTTTATGGCTTAGCTGGTGTTGGTGACTTGATTGCAACATGCATAAGCAAGCATAGCAGAAATAGATTTCTTGGACAAGAGCTTGCAAAAGGCAAAAAAATGGAAGAAATAAAAAAAGAAATGCATGGAATGGTTGCAGAAGGCATTCCAACAACAAAGGCTGTTTATGATTACAACAAAAAGCTTAACATAGAAATGCCTTTAACGCATCAATCTTATGAAGTTCTTTTTGAGAACAAAAACTTAAAGCAGGCTATTAAAGATTTGCTGAGACTGATTTGATTATTCTTCTGTAAAATCCTCAAGCTTATTTGGAAATTCCTCATCATCCTTTAATTTTCCTTTTAGCTTCAGAAATTCTTTTGTAAGAATATAAAACATCAATCCAAGGCTTTTCTTTCCCTTATTGTTGCATGGCACAACCAAATCAATAAAATTTGATTGGTTATTAGTGTCACATAAAGCAACAACTGGAATGCCAACTTTTACAGCATCTAAAACAGCATTTCTGTCAGGCCAGGCATCTACTACTAAAACAACTTTTGCTTCTGTATAATCCTCATGATTTGGATTTGTCAATATGCCAGGTGGATAGCGTCCAGCAAAATATCTAACACTGGTCAATTTCCCAAAAAGCTCAACAGCTTTCCAACCATTTTCTCTTCTGCATATAACCAAAATATCTTCTGGATTGAATTGTGCAAGAAAAGAAGCAGCAACCTTTATTCTTTCATCAATTTTTTGTAAGTTGAGTACAGATAATCCATCAGGTCTTGTCTTGTAGATAAACTGCTCCATGTATTTTGTCCTGAACTTTGTACCTATATGTATTCCTGATTTCAGGTAAACATCTCTTGGAACTAAAAATTTCTCTTCAGTCGTCATTTTCAATAATTTTTAATTACAACTTTACTTTAATTCTTCAATCGGTTGCTTCGCAACATATTTTACTGCTCGGCAAAACTTCTTTTGCCAGTGACATGCGAGTGAGCTTGTAGCTGGCGAGTGAGGAACGAGCCTCACAACTCACTGCGAACTCGCTCACAACTCACTCATTAAAATTTGCCTCGCCTATACATTTAAAACGGTTTACTTTCTTATTGCGGTGAATCCAAAAGTCGTTCTAGGTTTTTATTTTTAATTAATTCATTGTATATCTAATTTTTGATTTGTTTTTTATTGCGATTATTTAATTTTTTGATTTTTGAATTTTATTCGTTATTGGATTATTTTTATTGCATTGATTTTTGATTTTAAATCCTCTTAATCTTAATTTCCCTTTTCTTTGGCGTTAATTGCTCCAAAACCTTTTTTAATGTTGAATCATCAATCTTGTTTTGAACTTGCCCTTTTTGTATTGCTTGAAATAAAACAATAAGCAGTTGCAATGCTTTTTCTTGATGAGCTGTTTTCAAGTTTCCATACCTTGCTAATGCTTCTTTTGTCAGGAATTGTCTTACAATATTTTCCATGTATTCAATCTGTTGCTGTACTTTAGCTTGTTCTTCTGCATGCTGCTGTAATTTTTCTTGCTGCAATCTCATCAATTCTTCTAGTTTCCTTTTTCTGATCTCATCTAAAGTAGGCATTTGATTTTATTTTTTATCTTCAATCTTTTTAACTGCTTTTTGCTCTTTCATTTCTGTTATTTCTTTTTTATCCTCAACCTTTTTTATTGATTTTTGCTCCTGCTTTGCTTCCACTATCTCTTTTTCTTCAGGTTTGATAACTTCCTGTTTTGGTTTTAAACCTTGGAGTTGAATTGCTATC
This sequence comes from uncultured Methanosarcinales archaeon, assembly GCA_964622655.1. Lineage (GTDB taxonomy): Archaea > Nanobdellota > Nanobdellia > Woesearchaeales > GW2011-AR4. The sequence continues at coordinate 480 of CAZUSQ010000173.1, read as the reverse complement.
TTGTCTAAAAATGACCTTCCTTTTGGTGTTATAACTCTGCCTTTGTGCACTCCTTTTTCTTCAAATTTGACAAAACCTGCTTTTTCCAATTGCTGCAATGATTTTCTTAAAATATTTCCCGAGCCTTTATAGAAATGCTCTTTTTTCACACCCCTATTTTTCTTGCCGCCGTACTTTGTCCTTAGCTTAGAAACTCCAACTGGGCCAAGGCGATAAACAGTTCTCAAGACAGAAGCAGTCCTTATATACCACCAGTCATTTTTCATAGGAGGCCTTTCTTTATGCATTCCTGTCTTTACAAAAGAAGCCCATGCAGGTGGTTTTATCTCTGGAAGCTTTTTTAACTCTTCCGCTGTCTTTAAAATCAATTCCTGTGGATCAATATCATACATTGTTGGCATTTTTTATTTTGATATATTTTTTACTCCCTTATTCTATTTTCAATCCGTCTGCGACGCATGTTACTGCTCGGCGGCAAAG
>CAZUSQ010000172.1:0-3014 GCA_964622655.1 uncultured Methanosarcinales archaeon | reverse complement strand
TAATAATATAAGTTGCTCCAAAATTTTTTGCAGCATCGAGGCGATATTCATTAATATCAACTGCAATTATTTTTTTGACATTTTTTGATTTTGCAAGCTTAATATGAATTAATCCTGAAATTCCACTTCCAATGACTAACAATGTTTGGTTTTCTTTCAGATTAGCTAATCTCTGCGCTCTTACAACTGTGCCAAGAGGCTCAACAAAAGTTCCTTCTTCAAAAGAGACATTTTCTGGCAATTTAAAAGTTCCTAGCTCAACATTTATTTTTGGTATTCGTATGTATTCTGAAAAACCACCAGGGTCAAAGTTTGTTTTATGTAAAGTTTCGCAAGCAGTGTGATGATTGTTTAAGCAATAATAACATTTCATACAAGGTACATGATGACTTATCATAACTCTGTCTCCAATTTTAAAATTTTTTACATTTTTTCCAACTTCAACAACAATGCCAGCAACTTCATGCCCCAAAATGATTGGTGCTCTTTTTATTCTATACCATTCCATCACATCAGTGCCACAAATTCCAGATGCCATTACTTTAATAAGAATTTCATCGTCATTGATTTTCGGGATTGACTTTTCTTCTATTCTAACGTCTTTGTTGTTGTAATAAACTGCAACGCGCATAAAAATCAAGAATCATAATGTTAATAAAAATATTTCTAATTAAAATTTTCAATCCACAACACTATCAACAACTTTCTGCCCTTTTAGTTTATTGAAAAGTTCAAATGCCTCATCAACAGTATAGTTTTCATGCACAACTGCTCTTATTGCTTGTATCATTGCAACTGGGTTTTCTGACTGGAAAATATTCCTGCCCATGTCAACTCCTGCAGCGCCTTTGCTTATTGCATTGTAAGCCATCTGCAAAGCGTCTCTTTCAGGAATTTTTTTTCCACCTGCAATTACAATTGGCACTGGACACCCTTCAACTACTTTTTCAAAATCTTCTTCACAATAATAAGTCTTAACCATATGAGCTCCAATTTCAGCTGCAATCCTGCATGCTAACCCCAAATATCTTGCATCTCTTTCCATTTCCTTGCCAACTGCTGTTATCGCAAGCACAGGCATCCCATAATCCTCTGCCTCATTCACAATTCTGCCAAGATTTGAAATAGTTCTGTCTTCATTCTTTTCTCCTACAAAGATTGAAACTCCAACACCAGCTGCATTAAGCCTTAAAGCTTCTCTCATAGAAGTAGTTATGTCTTCATTTGATAACTCACCAAGAACACTTGGACCGCCAGAAACTCTTAAGAAAATAGGTGTGTTTGTTGCTGGATCAATACAATTTCTTAAAATACCTCTTGTTACAAATAAGCAATCAGAATAAGGCAATAAAGGAGTTATTGTTTCTCTAGGCTTTCTTAAGCCAGTTGTTGGACCTTGAAAATAGCCATGGTCAACTGCAAGCATTACAGTTTTGCCACTTTTTTGATTAAAAATCCTCGCTAATCTATTCTTCATCCCCCAGTCCATTTTAGCTATTAAAATCTTTATTTGATATATAAAGCTTTTGGCATATTAATTTGTTCGTGTGATTTTATGATATTTCAAAATTATATTTCCTGCTTCATTAATACTTTTACCTAATGCTACAACACCATGCTTTTTCATAACAACAAATCTTTTATTGGTCATGGCCCGTAAAACATCATAGCCTATTTTAGCTGTGCCAGCTTCTGTCACTTTAGTAACTGGTATGCTATATTTCTTAGCGATTTTCATAACATCATAATCATGCACATGAAATATTGCATTAATATTCTTTTTATTCTTATAAATTAAATAATGCATTTGTAACTCTGTTGATGGTATATTTTTTCCATAAACATAAGCAATTTTGTTTTTTAAATCAAACTCTTTAACAAAAACTAAATCATTTGGCTTAATTGCTTTGAAATACACTTTTGTGCTTTTTATTACAAAGCCATTTTTATATCGAAAGCTCAAGTTACCAGAACTTCCCAATTTATACTCTGGAGCTAAACCAATTTGATGGAATTTTCTAAACCATTTAATTAATTGATTTGATTTTCTAATTTTTGGTAATTTTCTGCTCAAAAAAATAGTTTTGAATTTTGGCTCTTCATAATGCTCGTACATTTTTATTTGCTATTTGCTTTTCACAAACCTTTCAATTTCTTCCCTAGTTGGTTTGATAATTCCTTTTTCAGTTATAATTCCAGTTATATATCTTGCTGGTGTAACATCAAAAGCAGGATTTTTGGCTGAGCTTTCCTTTGGACTTATTCTAAATTTTTTAACATTATCTTTTTCGTCTAAGCCATACATATATAAAACCTCATCTTCACTTCTTTCTTCTATAGGTATATCTTCACCAGAATTTGTTTTTATGTCAAATGTTGATAAAGGTGCAGCAACATAAAATGGGACATTGCTTTCTTTTGCAAGAACTGCTTTTTCATAAGTTCCTATTTTATTTGCAACATCGCCATTTATTGCAATTCTATCAGCGCCAACAATTACAAAATCTATCTTCTTGTTTTTCATAAAAAATCCAGCTGCATTGTCTGCAATTATTGCATGGCTTATTTTTTCTTGTGCAAGCTCCCAAGCTGTTAAAGAAGCACCTTGGTTTCTTGGTCTTGTCTCATCAACATAAACAAAAATATTCTTCTTGTTGTAATGAGCAATTCTTATTGGGGCTAATGCAGTTCCAAAATCAACACAAGCGAGAGCGCCTGCATTACAATGGGTTAGTATATTTTGATTGTTCTTTATTAATTTATTTCCATGCTCGCCTATAGCTCTGCACAATTCAGCATTCCAATCTGCATATTCATTTGCATACTTGACTGCGTCTTTTTTTGCATTATTAACATCAAAATTTTGCATTATTTTATTTTTAACAAAAGCTATTGCATAGAATAAATCATTTGCAGTTGGCCTTGTTGATTTCAATATCTTTGATGCATTTTCGATATGGTTTTTTAATTTATTTAAATCAGCATTTTTAAATTCTAGCGCTGCTTGTGCAATT
>CAZUSQ010000171.1:0-3051 GCA_964622655.1 uncultured Methanosarcinales archaeon | reverse complement strand
TAGCAAATATTATCATAAACGAAAGCAACATAACTGCAAATATTTTGTAAGACAAGGTTTTTGGATTAATGAACAGAGATAAGCCGACATTCTTCATCTCAGTTGTAACTTCATACTCGAGCTCTTCAACAATTGGGTTATCTTTGCCTATGTTGTCCGCTGCTGTCCTTAATTTTTCTCTTAAAGGAGCATATTTGCTCTCAACAATAATTGGTTTGTAAGATTTAAAGCTCATATAAGAATAAAATCCAAGATAAAGCAAAGATGGTATTAAAGCAAATAATGGAATAAAATTTAAAATAGACAATATAAGATAAAACACTAAAAATACAAGTGTTGTATTTACTATATTTTCAAATAATATGAGCTCATTCAAAGTTCTATTAATCTCCTTGATTACATCTTGAAATTGTTTCATTTTAGCACGTTTCTAATGCTCCTCCTGTTGATTTTAAGCAGGCATTTTTCTTTTTTAAATCATCAACTTCTTTATCCAATTTGTCAACGTCAGATTTAAGATTTAAAACCTGTCTATTTAACTCTTGTGCAAGCTGGACTTGTGCAGCCAATTGATTTTTAGTGTTGCTCAACTCTGCTGAAGTAGCAGCCAACTGGCTTTTTGTGCTTGCCAATTCTGTTTCAAGCTTTTTCTTATCAGACTCGAGCTGGTCCCTTTCGCTTCTAACATCAGTAAATTTCTTGCTTAAATCATCTTCCTTTTGCTTTTTAAGCTGAAGCTGGACGCTTGTTTCATTAAGTTGGGTTCTTTTCGATTCAAGCTCCTTGCTAACAGACTCAAGTTCTTTTAGTTTTAATTCGAAAGTTTTTGACACATTCTTAAAAGTAGTTTGGTAGTAGACTGTAAATCCACTGAACATAAGCAAGGCAGCAGCTATCAAAAGAAGCAATACCAAATTTACATCTCTTTTCATTACTGCCATTTTAACTCTTTTTTAAATTTTAGTTATTTTTAATTTTATTGTTTTTATATTTTTTATTTGTTCTGCAGATTCTCCCTATACCTCCTTATCCCAATCTCAATCAAAAATAATAACATTGCTATAATCGCAAAAGGCCATCTGTAATCTGTGCTATCGATTTTTATTCTTTTCGATTTTGCTTTTATAAATTCTATTATTCCCTTTGTATCTGCTGGCTCAAAGACTTTGCCGCCAGTTTTTTCAACCAAAGTTGTGAATTCGGGATTAACCCCAAGGTTCGCATATTCGTCATTATAATCAACTGCAAAGGTAGCGCCTAAGATTTCTTTGTAGCCAGTTTCCTTGGGTGTATAAATAGAAGAGTACAAGTTGGTATCTATTTTTGCAAAAGCAAGCCCTTGAGCTTGAGGCATTTCTCTTGATATTACATTTACACTAGTTGATTTGCCTAAAACTGCATCTCTAATTGTAACATCATAAGCCTTTTTTCTTCCTAAATCACCAATGGCCCAGTTTATGCTTTTGGACAAGAGCTTTGAATTCTTCTTATTTAATAAGTCACCAGCCCATTTCGAACCGTCATCTGTTGTAATGCTTACGACTCTGCCTAAGCCAAAGCGCCATACAACAAGTATAGGAATATTTTTATGGGTTGTGACAAGCATCCTAGCAGCAGGCTTTGGTACAGCATAATTGTAGCCAGAAACAGTTGCATGTATATCATCTAATGCAAGTGTTATAAAATGTGTTGTGTCTATCGGCACAAGCGTATTATAGAATTCCTCACCTTTTGTCTCGTCCTTGTCGGCGAACTGCACTTTTAACTTATTAGAAGCGTCTGCTTTATAATAAATCCCTTCTCCAAGAGCAGCCATATTCGCTAGAAATAAATTATTTTCAGTTGCTAAGTCATCTGTTTCTGTGCCAACACCAACAGTAAAAACCTTGACACCAAGGGCATTGATTCTTCTAACAGATTCTAAAGTGTCGTCTCTTAATTTTTGATAAGTGGTTTTGCCATCGCTAATAAATATAATATTTTTGCTTCCGCCAACTTTGCTTAACATCTGGAAGCCGCCTTGAATGCCAATGTCAAAACAAGACTGGCCATCAAACCTTAAGCGAGAGATTTTGTCCTTAAGTTCTTTTTTTTGCTCTTTCAGAGGCTTTATTTCTGCAATGCTAAATGCTTGACATGGGCTATGCCCAAATGCAACAGCCCCTACATTATTCTTTTCGCTTAAGCTGTCAACAACACTTAATGCCAATGCCTTCTCAACTGCAATGTAATCCTCTGTTCCATGTGATATGTCAATTACAACAACAGTATTTATATCGCTTTTATTCTGCTCTTCTCCTGCACCAATTTTTATTGGCAACAAAGTTTCAAGCAAAGTTCCTTTATAGCCGCCCCTATCAAAAGAATTTTCACCACCTATAAATATCACCCCATTGCCATCAGAAACATAATCGGTAAGCATGTCCATATAAGGCAATATTTTTGAAGCCCTTATATCATTAAAGATAATAGCCAAGTGTCCAGATAAATCGGTTGGCAAAGAATTTTTAACATCAAGCTCGTATATCTTGTTCAATTCCTGCGCCAGGGGAGAATTTTTTTCTGTAACATACAACACCTTTGGTCTTGGTACTATTTTTATGCTTTTGTAAAATATGTTATTGTTCTTGAAATAATCATCTTCTCCAACATCAAGAAGCTTTGCTGTAAGCTTATGGTATTCTCCTTCTGGAAATTTTCGTGAGAAAGCAAATGTTTTTGAAGAGCCAGCTTGCTCCTCAATTATAAGTGTTGTATCGTCCATTGTCACTTGTAAGGTATAAGGTATATTCTCGCCAACAACAGTTACTTTAACAACAAAATCACCTTCAGTATCTTTTATCAATTCTGCTGGGCCATCAATCGTAACACCAACATCATTTTTTATTGGTTCCATTTTCAACGTGCTCACTGACGAATTTATGTTAGTTGCGAAAAGCATTATATCACCAAGTAATTTGCCTTCATTATTAACACCATCTGTTATAACCATCACATTGTCATTTCCTTCTATGTTGTTTAAAATCCCATTCCCAATTGTTGAATGCTCGC
>CAZUSQ010000170.1:0-3053 GCA_964622655.1 uncultured Methanosarcinales archaeon | reverse complement strand
AGCATCTTTTCCGAATATTTTTGTTGTTGCTCCAGGTTGTTGTGAGCCTACTTCTAAGACATAAATTCTGGCAAATTTTGATGGGTCAATAGAACCGATAAGCTGCTGTATGTTGGAAAATCCAAGGTCACTTATAATGTATAAATCAATAGGTACTCCAGCATTTGGTCTGTTTGAGTCTGTTGCAAGTTGCTGTATTAGTCTAGCATCTAAAACAGTACCACCTCCAGGACTTTTTGAGAATAATCTTGCAATATGATTTAAGTCTCTAGTAAATCCTGTATGTTGTGTATCTCCATTGAATATTGCTCCAGCAACACTTGAGCCTACCTTATTAATATAATAATCTGCTATTGTTATCCCAGCCACTGCAGGTATGTAAATGTCGTTATGCATATTCATACTACCAGAAACATCAAGAAAAATAACTGCATCTCTTATTTTTTGCTCAATGCTAAGCGTAGGTCTTGGCTGTATATAGCTTGTTTCCCTTTCAAAATTTAAATTTCCACTTTCTTCAGATACAGTAGCTTCTAATGTAGGCTCAACGTTTTTCTTTTTATCTCCACTTTTTGAAGGTGAGTTGCTTTGATTAGAGTATGATGTCTCATAAGATATTTTTTGAGCTTCCCTTAAGTGCTTCTGCTCATCTAATTGCGTTAGTCCTTCAATATCTGTGCCAGCACCTCCACCATACTCCTTTCCATGGTCACGATAATTTTTATTTGTTGGCTTACCTTGATTAGGTTTTGATGGGTCATCAAATACAATCCTCGGAGTCTGTGGTGTTGTAATTTTATCGTATGTACACCTCCCACCAAAAACAAATAAGGCGATAGACAGAGGTGCTAATACATAATTATTCAATATTCTTCTAGCTCTTCTTCCTCTTGTTTCATATTTTTCTTTTTTAAGATGAAAGTCTATCCCCCTTAAAATTTCCTTTATATCCATTTTAACTCCTGAATTATCATTTTTGCATTACCAATATATCAAAACGATCAGCGTTTTTTTGGTGCTCATCGCTTGGTGTATTATTTTGATTTTTTTGTTCTTCATATGCAGTTAAGGTAAGATTGTGCCTATATCCGCTCATCATAAGGTTACCAGAAGCTCGCCAACCTTTTGCTGAATTACTAAATGAACTAAGAGAATCCAAATTATGCTGAACTGATTCTCCTATAGGCTTATAAGGTAAAGTTACTTTAACGTCTAAACTTGTACCAGTAGGTAATTGACATACTTCTTGCTCTATACGAGTTCTTTCTTTGTACTCTCCTGAATTGTCAAAATAATTTCTTACAGCTGTTGTTGATGCAATTCTGCATAATGGTATGTTGCTTCCAGAATGATATATCTCCATAAAACCAAAATCTCTTGTACTATAACCAGTCTTATCTCTCTGCTCAAGATTAATAGGAACTGCTCTCTTTTCATGATGTCTTGGTGGAGGTACACCTAAATATGAAACTCCAAATGCCATTGCTAAAGCTACAAAAAGTGAAATTGCTCTTCTTGAAGTGAATGACTTAATCATCTTACCAACCTCAATAAATAATCTTGGTCATTTTCTCTTATCCTCAATAAATATTCTGGTGGAAGCTCGCCTTGCAGAGTTAAACCATCTTTTCCATCCTTTCCTTTTTTAGCAGGCTCAAGCCTTGTTTCAAGATTCCATTTATTGCCTTGCTTTGCGAGTATATCTACTTGCATATTTGGATCGTCAACAATAAGCTTTAAGCCTCCTTCAGAACTTTTTATTACACTATACGGAAGAGTGATTTCTTTACCATGTTTCATTGCTTCAAGCGGTATGCGAAAATCGTTAATGTACAAACCTTTTTCAGTTGTAACCTCACCAACTGGATTAAATTTTTCTACCTCACTAATTTCATAACCCGAAGACCTAAGGTGAATAAGTCCATAGATAGCTCCTGCTAATAGCAAAGATTCTGCAAATAATCTCCCTTTTGATGACCTTGCAATGTTACTTATTTTATTAATCATATGCTATCGTCCTCATTTTTCTTGTTGACTCTGAAAGAACCCCGATAAGTGATGCTGCAACAGCGTTATAGTTTCCAATTAGGTTAGCATAAGGTGCATCAAGAAAAGTTGATAAATTTCTAAGTGTGTAAGGTGGCCTTTGTTTACCTAACTCAATGAAGACTGGTACAATGTTGTTATGTTCTGCTATTCTTTGCAAAGCAGCTTTTTCTTTTGTCCTATCAGTTACAGAAGCTGAACTATCAACTAAAAAAAAGATATAAGAAGGATTATCAAACCTTAATGAACCTAATGTCTCCACGCAATGAAAAAAATTAAATCCGCTTTGCGAAGGTATATTTAGTATTGTTAATGGATCTGCACCATCTATTTTCACAAAATCTGAGCCAAAGGCATATGCATCAATTTTTCTGCCTTGTCGCTTAAGTTCGCTTACAAGAGAGGCTGCAACAACTCTTGCACTTGTTTTAGCGCCTCTCAAAGCACCTGTATTTGAAAAACACACCACATAATCAATGCTTGGTTTTGGTGCATATGCTTGCTTTTCATAGACATCTTGAGCATTTCCAAAACCAGCTTTTTCAGCCAGCTTAGCTTGAAGTAATGTATGGTGGTTTATTCTTTCACCTTCCTCGCTGACACTACTTTCCAAATCAATATCACCAAGTTTGGATACTGGCTCTCTTATCTGTAAAGCAATTCTTTTAACTAATTCTAAATTTTTATTTCCACGATTTGAAGAATAAAGCCACTGCCCAGTATATGGAACTAATAATTTGCCTCCTAAAGCTATTCCTGCACCTCCTAAAACTGCAACAATAGCATTCCAAATTTCTGGATTGTTTAAATCTACCATTTTGGCTCATTTTATGGAGCGTTTAAATCTCTAATGAAGGTTTTAACACTTGCTGCAATATACTTTGCCCTTGCATAAAGTGATTTTTGTGTAGTTGTATTTACTGCGGGTAATGACTCTGCAGAAAACAATGTTGGGTAATGTTTCTCCATAGCTTTATAAATTGCATTTGTAAGTTTTTCTTTTTCTT
>CAZUSQ010000169.1:0-3072 GCA_964622655.1 uncultured Methanosarcinales archaeon | reverse complement strand
CGATATAACCTTCTTCAATAAGGCCATCAATTCCAGCTTTAACCTCTGTCAAATCGGAAGGCACGAACTCCCTGACTTCACGGTAACTGGCATTCACCCTATCCGATTCTTCAAAAAACCTTCTTAGTGCCTCAAATTTTTCCCTTTTATCCATAGTTTAAAGTAACCATGCAGTATTTAAAAATTTAACTATTTAATAGTGGTTAAGTTCGATTACAAATTTTGGGTATAATCTAGAAAAATATTCGATTAAGCCTCTTCAAACAACTTAATCACTCTTTCCTTTCCCAAAGCCAAAATAAAAGGAGCTAATTTTGGTCCTCTTTCTTTGTTTAGTAGAACTTTATAAGCAGACTTGAAGAAATCCTGCGGGTTTAGCCCTAATTCCTTGGAAACATTATAAAATTCCTCAAATAAAGTTTTTTCATTATAATCATTGTTTTTTAATAATTCTGCTATTATGTGCAATGCTCTCTTCTCTTTAGCATTCAATTCTATATCTTTTGGAATGTGTTTTTGAACTTCAAACTTTAAGTCATCTGGAGCATATTTCTTAAGCCATATTTTTGCCTTATGCAACCTATCAAAAATCCTATCATGTTCTTCCTTATTGTAATGTCCAGTTTTTTCCATGCTTTTTATTGCATCTTCTTCATCTGGAAATATTTGCGCAATGACTGCAGCATGAGAAAAGCTCAGCTCTATCGGCTTATTAATTTCTTTGCCATGGCTCACTTCAAACAATCTTTTGTAATGTGATTCTTCTTTTTTGTTTTCAAGCTTTAAATCTCCAAAATATACCTTAGATATTTTGTCGTACTCATCGTATAAATTAGGCAAATCCTTCCAAGAAAAGCTTCTTGTAGTCATCAATCTCTTGTTATAAAATAATCTTAATAATTCTGAATGTGCAACCTCAAGCCAGTCTTTTGGATAAACAACATTGCCGACAGAAGCTGACATTTTTTGGTTGTCAATCGTTATGTGCTCGTAAAATATAGGAACAGGCATTGGGAAGTTAAGTATTTTTTCAACTATCTCTCCATTCACCCACCAAGCGCTATTAGGAACTTGATATTCTTTTCCAGCTCCTTCACTCACAACTTGCCACAGAGTCCATCCAGCAGCCCATTCTGATTTCCAAAGTAATTTTCCATTACCTTTTAATGGATTATTTTCACCTTTAAAGCCACAGCCAGTTGCAGTTGTGGTTTCAAATTCGTAATCTCTGCAAACATAAGTCACAATTCCATCTTCAAAATTAGTAACATGTGTAGTTACTATTTTACCACAATTTTCGCATACTGGTGTCCAAGGTGACCAATTTTTCTTTAAAGGATTTGTTCTATATTTATTTTGTATTTCTATAACTTCATTAATTTTCTCTAAAATCTTTTTGATAAATGGATTAAAGCTACCTTTTTTGTATTCATCCCTCATAGAGAATTTCTCCATTTTTGTCACAACAAACTCATCAACAACTTTGAAATATTCTTTCATGTGATGATCTGCATAAGAACTATGGCAACCATCTGGGTCTGGAATGTCAGTTACAGGTGTTCCAATGTACTTATCGTAATTTTTCGGAACCCCTTCAGGCACTTTTCGCAAAGGATCCATGTTTTCTGCAACCCAGATAAATCTAGTTTTAACTCCAATATCTTTTAATGCAATAACAACTGATTCGCTTCTTATTGTGTCGCTTAACCTTCCAATATGAAGAACTCCAGAGAGTGAGGCAGAAGTTTTGACAGTATATTCATCAAATTTTGGGATTTTGGCATCAATGTAATGGAATTTCTCCCTTGATACTATCTGCTTTGCCAATTGGTCAGCCCAAAAAATGTCAAAAATCGAAGATTTTTGATCATGCTCGGAAATCGCTTTGCGATTTACCGACATATCTTCAAAATCTTTTCCATTTGCATTTTTATTATGCATAAAATAAAAATACTAGATAATTATATAAAGATTTTGGAAAAATAAGTTGATAGTTGTAATAAATTTGATAAAAATATTTTTGTTGAGAATAAAATGCATTACAAATTTAATGCTTATGGACATCCAAACATTTTAGCAACACATAAAACTACATTAGAGTTTACAAAAGATAAAGAAGTTAGTTTAAGAGGAGATTGCATTATTGGAATTAATTCTGATTTTGATTTGGGTAAATTAAAAGATTTTATTAAAAAAACAATAAAAAACTACAATAAAAAAATTATAATAACCATAAAAACAATACCAAAACCCACAAAAATCAAAGATTTTTGGGGCACAAGCAAAATCAAAGATTTTGCTGTGCAGAAAATTCAAAAATTTTCTCGCACAGAAAATTTAAAGAATTTTCTCGTGAATAAAAAAATTCAAGAGACTATAACTGCAGAAGTAAACCCACACTTTAACAGCAATAAAGAATTCGTCGTCAGAAAAACTAATTTCGTATCTGAAAGGACATTTGCAATAAGCTCAAATAAGGCTGCTTTTGAATTAAATAGGAAGTTAATCAACTTTTTAAAAGAAAAAAAGAATAGAATAAGCATTATTATTGAAAATAAACAATAATAAATCAATAAAGAACAAAATAATGCTTTTTCTATATATTTTATATAGAATTTTAATAGATAAAAATAGATAGATTTTTAAATGAATAAAGCATTATGGCTTAATAGGGGAAAATATAAATTATGGTTCTTGAAGAAGAAAAGAGGTTGATAAATAGAGGACTAAAAGATATATAATATTAGAAAAGAAAAAGTTTGAAGTTAATATGTCAGCAAAAGATTTTAAAAAATTGGTAAATGGTATTGGTGGAATAGTAAGTGGTTTGGTAGCAACTGCAGCATTTTTACGAGGTAGAGAACAACCAGCAGCTGATTTAGAAGATAAAGGACATATTGTGCCAGTGGCGCAACAAGGTAATGAACAAGTAGCTCAAGAGATTACGCCACGATACCATGCTTACGATTCTGATTATGGATTAGTTATTGAAGTTGATGGTTATGTTCTAGGCAGTATTCTTGCCCAGCCTTTTTTTAGGAAAGATGGGATTAAAAAAAATCCAGGTTCTTT
>CAZUSQ010000168.1:0-3077 GCA_964622655.1 uncultured Methanosarcinales archaeon | reverse complement strand
TTCTTGCTCCGCCTAATGAAACTATGTCTCCTTTTACAACAGCTCTGCCAAGCAAGCCTTGCTTGAAAATTTCAGGAGAAGCTCTAATGACAATACCTTTCCTTGCAGGTGCAATTATCACTTTTTTCGCTTCTTTGACAAGTGCTTTTCTAATAGCTACTATCTCTCCAATACCAGTTTTAGCATTCTTTCTTATAATGCCATCCATCCTTATTATATTCAAGCCAATATCACCAGGATAAGAGCGATCTGCAATAGCAACTGTTTTTCTTTCCCCTTCGATCTCAACTATGTCTCCTGGCTTTATGTCTACTTCAGCCAAGTAGCCAGAGTCAATTCTAACAATGCCTTTATTTACGTCATCCTGTATTGCTTCAGCTACTTTGAGTTTCAAGTCTTTTTCAACCATAATTTACCTCCATCCTCCAACGTAAATAAAGGTCAGGAACGATAGTGACATTACCTTTGTTTACATCATCTTGTATAGCTTCTGCAACTTTAAGCTTTAATTCTTTCTCTGCCATTTTTGTAAGTTACGATAGATATAGTGTTTTATAAATGTTTTGATTAATGCTTATAGAATTTACCCAATATAATTTTTATCAGGAGCTTGTATTTGCACTTTTGGCAATGGAATTGGAGGCGGCAAATTTACTTCTTGACTTAGTATTAATGCTTGTACATTGCACTTTGTAAGTATTGTGTTTAGCAAATTTGCCATAAGCTCTTTTGGTATTTTTTTGTCTTTTTTCCATGAAGCTAGAATTTCCTTAACCTTTTTTTGGTCTTCAAGGTACAAAAGCTCGCCCTCAAAAAGTATGTTGCCAATATTTGGTTCGTACTTTGATGTAAATTCAAAAATAAATCTCAAAACATTTTGTTGCTTGTCTTTTCCTAAAGAAAAGCTGTCTTCCTGAACATCCTTAATGGTTACATTGTTATTTATGTCTATTTTTCCTTTTGCAGTTTCATGCTTTTCAGCACTTAATTTTGTGAATCCAAAGCCAACAATCATTTTAAAAAAAGTATTTTAAGTAGATATTTAAAGGTTTGTAATAAGTTTAAAAAAATAAAATTTATATACTACTAAATTATGGTTTGCTAAAGAGGTGAGTTTATGATTTGCTCAGTTTGTGGAAAAAATACAAAGAGCGGCTACCATTATTGCGCTGCAAAGAGATCACACAACAGCAAGACAGTGCTTTGCAGAAATTGTGGAAAAAAATGCAAGCATTGTGGCTGTGTATTTTGTTCAAAGCATATGAAAAGGCATAAGTGTTAGGACTTTTTTTGTGAAGCATACAATTTTTTCACATAATCTAAAGTAGAAGTTTCATCTGTACCTTTGTCCAATCTTTGCTGGATCACGCGAGGAAATCTTAAAGCAAATCCAGAAGTATATGTTGGTGATTTCTGTATTTCTTCATATCCAACTTCAATTACAATCTTTGGCTTTACTTTTACTTCTTTTCCTTTTTCGCTTATTATTAATGGCTTAAGTAATTTAGTCATCTCTTCAAAGCTTAAGCCTTCTTCTTTTTTCTCTTTCAAGCCAGTACTTACCTTACCTACCTCAACTAAATTATTATTATCGTCTAAGCAAGCAATTGTATAGCTGCTAAGCCATTTTGCTCTTTTGCCTTCTCCCCATTCTGCACCTACAATTGCTAAATCAAGAGTTTCCATCATATGCTTAAATTTAATCATATAACCAACTCTTGCTCCTGGCTTGTAAGGTGATTTAAGCGATTTAAACATCAAGCCTTCGTTTCCAGCATTAACAGCTTCTTTGAAGAATTTCTCTACATCTTTTTTATCAGAAACAATCTTAATTTTTGAAAGTACGATTTTTTTAGGTTCTTGCTTTATTATCTTCTCCAATAATTTTCTTCTTTTTTCAAATTCTTCATTAATCATATTTTTTCTTTCGTAATTGATTATGTCAAATACGTTAACTTCAACTGGAAAATCAACTGCCATTTTGTCAATGTCGTACTTTCTCTTTATTCTTTGAGAAACGTTTTGAAATGGTAAATATTTGCCTGTTTTCTTATCATAGCCAACTGCTTCAGAATCAATAATGAAACTTTTGCCCTTAACATTTTTTTTGACAAACTCAACAACATCAGGAAATTGCTTTGTTACATCTTCTAATCTTCTTGTAAATAGATTGATATTTCCTTTTTCATTTTTGTGTCCTTGAATTCGAAAGCCATCATATTTAAACTCAATTGCAGCTGGCTTGCCAACAGTTTCAAATGCTTCCTCAATTGTATCTACTTTCAAAGCAAGCATCACTTGAATTGGAACGCCAACTTGCATTCCTATATTTTTAAGTCCTTCCAAGCCTTTTAACTTAGCATCTTTTGCAACCAAAGCAAATTCATTTGTAACATCATAGGCTCTTTGGACTGCATCTAAGTATTTGTTGTAAATTTTTCTGTCTTCAACCTCGATGTCATTTCCCTCTTTTGTGTATTTTATGCCGATTTTGCTCCAGAAGAAAGCCCACACAATTGCATCACGCATTGCTCCTTCTCCAACTCCAATTCGCATTTCACCCAAAATTGTCTTGACGATATATTTTGATTCAATCGGCTTTGCTGATGTAAGAAGCTCTGCAATCAATTGAGTTTTCCTCTCAACAGTTCCTTCTCCCTCAAGCTCTGCTAATTTTCTTAGATTATCAAAAACTTTTTTCACGGTTAATTTTGTAGAATGCAATGTCGATTGCTTTTTTGTTTTGACAATGGCTTCTGCAACCAAACCAAGGTCGCCTTGCTTTTTCCATTCATTTTCTATTTTATCAATGCTTATGCCAGTTGCAACGCTTAATGACTTTAGCATAAGCCTTGATGCAACTCCTATTTCTCTTGGATCATAATTAGGAAAAACTCTGCCTTCAAGAAGAAGCATAACATACTCCATTTCATCAATGCTGACTTCTTTCAAGAACTCTGCAATTATGTGTGTTTTTTCTAACCTTTTTGTTGTTTTATTCAACTGCTCGTAAATCTCCACTAGCTTGGAATATTCCATATAGCTGGGATTATTTTAATTGTTTATTAAATTTATTG
>CAZUSQ010000167.1:0-3093 GCA_964622655.1 uncultured Methanosarcinales archaeon | reverse complement strand
AGAAAGCTGGATTGGCTCTGCTGAACAAGGACGAGATTCTGAGTTTGGCTAGAAAATAGAATTTCTATGAAAGTATTTTTCTTTTTAACATTATAGAATATGCTATCCTTCTTATTTTATTTATGTAGGAAATAAATCCAGAATAGTAACCTTTAAATACTGACATATTATTTAATCTTATTTAATCTTATGAAAGGTAAAGAGGAATTTGTAAGGTACATAAGGAAGACCGGAACCAGCTTGGGCATCAACATACCACTTGAGGTAATCAAGGTTCTTGACCTTAAGGAAAACGAGATAGTCCGAGTTACAGTTGAAAAGGTAAAAAGAAATGAAAAAAAGAACTCTAACAAAAAAGGAAGTGTTAGTATTAAATTTTTTATGCCATTCATTGGTGTAATTTCTATAATTTTGTTATTACTACCATGGAAATACACAAATATTTTTGGTTTTGTCATAATATCTCAAACTGCAGATTACGAAGATATTGTAAACCTTGAAACAGATAAAAATTACACTTATAACTGGACTCCACAAAAACAAGGGCTATTAAAAAGCATTAAATTAAGAGGTAGCGTAATCTAGGATGCAACTGCAAAGTTATTGCTCGAAAAAGACAATCATAAATATCTAATTTTTTTTTTTTTTTTGCTGAATTCAAAAGAAAAGTATGTAGGAAATATAGTTGGTTATGTTATTAAAGAAGAAAATAAAACTGAAGAGAAAGATACAAATAAAACAAAAGAAAAAGATTATAACGCAATTAATAATCAAACAACAAATATAACTGAATCTATAAATAAATCACAACAAAATATAACAAAAACAATAACAATAAATTTACAGTATAATAAAGACAGTTTGTATGATGAAGATAATGATGGAAAAGAAAGTATACATGGAATTGTTGATTTAAGCATTAACGGTACTAGTTTTAATTGGAATGTAGATGAATCAAAGCTTTGCACAAGGTGGGAGACTTCTTCTATAGGTGAAGATGAATCAACTTTATTTTGCTATGGAAATGAGCAATGCTGCAATTTTATTGGGCTTGTGCCTTTAAGAGCTAAATGGGATTATAAATACTATGCCGCATTCAATCAGCATGGAGCGGGATTAAATAACATCGTAGGTGCACAAGTCATTTATTATGATGTTAATTTAAGCCCAGATACTTTAAAGGCCGAAATTATGAATTCTGAATGGAGCAATTTATCAGTCAAGTTTTATTATGGAATTATAAGTTTTGATGAGGCTTGTGTTGAAACATGCATTTTGGACAATTTGAACGAGAGCAGCTATAAGCTTGTATTTGAAGTTCGAAACACCACATTAAAGATAGACAAAATAATTTATTCTATAAAAGAAAAGGTTAAAGAAAATGAAGCTCCATTATTAGTTAAGAATATACCAACAATAGAAATTATAAAAAATAAGGATACAACAATAAATCTAAGCCAGTACTTTTATGATGAAGACGAACTAATTTACGCCTATAATGAAGTTGATAATATAACTGTTTTCTTTGATAATAATATTGCAACTATTATTTCAGACAAAGATTTCATTGGAGTTGTAGATACTTATTTCTTAGCCAAAGACAAAGAGAAAATAAGCACTTCAAATGTGTTTAGCATAAATGTGACAGAGCCTGTTGAGACAGTTCAATTGCAAGCTAAGGTTGGTCAGCCTGTAAAATGGAGAAAAAAGGTTAAAATTGAAGATAAAGATAACATAACTATAAATATAATACAGGACGCATCTAACATTTCGGTAAAGAGAATAACTCAAAATTTAGAAGAACTAATTAACAAATCAAAAATAAAGATAAAGGTAAATGATGTAGTAAAAGATTTGGAAATTTATGAGATTGAAAAAAGATTGGAAGATGCCAGAGAAGAAAATAATTTTGAAGAAATTATTAAATTAGAGCAAAAGTTATCAAACTTGCAAACCAATTCTTTAGCATTATTAACTGGAAATGTTATTTCTGAAATACCAACTATAATCAATGAATCAAAAATAAATCAAACAGCAGAACTAATAATTAATGAAAAACTTGATAAAAGCATTGAAGAAATAGAAGTTGAATACGAAACAGAAGCACCTAAAGCAGTAGAGGAAAAATTAACTAAGTTTGATAAGAGAATAACAATATCAGCAGATTTGCCTTATGAGAATGTATTAGCTTTTACAACAATAAATGATGTTCCACAACAAGCTATAAAATTTTACTGGATTAAAGATGGTCTTAGAGAATTGTTTAATGATGTTGCTTATTATGACTTAAACGAAAATGGTTTAATCGACTATATTGAATGGATAGTCCCACATCTTTCTAATCAAACCTTTGAGGTTTCTATCACAATATTGAATGTTCAAAGCTATCCAACAGTTGGAGGCAACTGGACTGTAAGGTTTAATACTACTGGAACTGGGAATTTGACAATATCTGCAAGCAATGGTACAACTTATTCAGAATCTAATGACGACAATATTTCTACAATAAATGATTTGGATATTTTAGAATTAAAATGCGATGAAGATGTTTTATTTAACAAAAATGATATGATTAATGTAGAAAATGTTTATTTAATAAATGAAAATAATGATAAAATAGAAATTAATGATACAATTAACCAGCAAATGAAAATAAAATCTCTATATGCTGAAAACTACAACTGTGACAACAGAACTGGTTATTATACTGTCAAAGTTTTAACTTCTGGAAAGCATACGCAACAATTTAATTTCTCTGAAGTTATTGCTTATGCTAATAATGTTGCTTTACCTCCAGGATTTTGCGATGGTGGTGATTTAACTACAACATGCTGGATAAATAGCACTAAATATATAAACGGCACAGATAATGTTTTAAGTGCTAATAATTTAATAATTAATGCAAGTGGTGCTTTGATTAATAGTACTTCAATTAGCTTTACAATAAACTTAACTGGAAATTTAACTATAGAAAGTGGTGGATTAATAAATTTAAGTGGACCAAGTTGCACAAGTGGGACTTGTGCAAGCGGTGGGAATTTAACAATAATAGCCAATATCATCAATGTTACAGGCAATATGCTGCTTCAAGGA
>CAZUSQ010000166.1:0-3110 GCA_964622655.1 uncultured Methanosarcinales archaeon | reverse complement strand
GGCAAGAACTGCTGGTACTATTGGGAAGGCAAAAAGCACTGCACAATGTGGACTGCCTCTTGGGATGAAGTTATTATACAATAGAGTTTAGATTTTGATTTTTGAAAAATTATTATTAAAATTAATGCGTTAGGAAAGATAAATAACAGCAAAAATTTAATATTAATCTCACATTCATTAAAACATCAGTTAAAATAATTAATGTAAAAATAAAATTAAACAATAAACTATTTAAATAATAATAAAATATTATTTCTTATGTCTTATGTTGTTAGTTTAGAAAAATGTGGTTCTTACAATCAAAATGAAGTAGATAAATCAGTTAAAAAACTTCTTAATAATTTAGGTGGGATTAACCAATTCATCAAAAAAGGACAAAAAATTCTTATCAAACCGAATATTGTAAAAGGTATTGCTCCAGAAATATGTGCAACAACGCATCCAGCAGTTATAGAAGCATTAATAAAAATTCTTAAAGAAAATAACTGCGAAATTTTTGTTGGTGACAATCCATTTGCAGATGATACAACAGAAGCAGTGAAAGTTTGTGGAGTTTATGATGTGTGTAAAAAGCATAATGTAGATATTGCAATTTTTGATAAAAAAATAAATGTTGCGAATGAAAATGCATTTGTTGTTAAAAAATTTCCACTTACGCATCATTTTAATGATGTTGATGCAATTATTAACATGCCAAAATTGAAGACACATTCTCAGCTTTATTTTACAGGCTCTGTAAAAAATCTTTACAGCATTATGCCAGGTCCTAAGCGTGGATTTTATCATCTAAAATATTCAAATGTGGAATACTTTGCAAATATGCTTCTTGACTTATATGCGTTGCTAAGAAAAAAAGTTGTGCTTAATATTATTGACGGAATTTATGGAATGGAAGGTAATGGTCCTTGCAATGGAAATGCAAAATATGCTGGCACTTTGGCAGCTTCAAGCGATGCAGTTGCATTGGATTTTATAATGTGCAAATTAATTGGTTTAGATGTTGAAAATCTAGCAACAGTCTATTATGCCAAAAAAAGAAATGACTATTTGTTTGACGAAAATAAAATCAAAATTGAAGGGGAGAAAATTGAAAACATAAAAATCGAGCCATTTGAAGAAGCTGAATATCACACATTAAACATGATGCCAAAGTTTGTGAGCAAGTTTCAAGGTTATATAATGAGACATAAGCAAGAGCTTGTTTATTGACAACTTTTATAAATAATCATTATAATTCTTTCTCTTTAAGGGCCAGTAGCTCAGTTGGATACTTTAGGCCAAAAAGAGCGATAGCCTTCTAAGCTATAGGTCCGGGGTTCGAAATGTCGAGACTCGAGTTGAACGCGAGCTTGCTCGTGTTCTCGTAAGCATGTCGAGACTCGCGCGCAATTCCTCGCTGGCCCGCTTTAAAAAATAGAAACTTTTAAATATAGGCTTTTTCAGAGTTTAACTATTACATAAAAAGGTGATATTATGAAAATTTTTAGTAGCAAAAAAGCAATTGTAACCCATCCAGTGACATTATTTTTTATTGGTGTTTTGTTAGGACTAGTATTAGCTTACTTATGGATAAACTATACAACAATAGCAAATCCATTCTGCCCAAAATAAGCTTTAAAGTTCCATAGCAAAGGTAGCTATCATCAAGAAAATCCCTTCTATAATAAAGATTATATTGTAAGCAGTTCTATTTAGCCAATTAAATGAAAACCATGCTGGGCCAATGCCAAAGCTGTGAAGTAAAGGAAATAAGCCAATAATTAAAACAGTAATAGCAACTCCAAAAGACCACCAACCTATAATGTTGCTGTTTGTGATTTCAATTATAGAATTAATTGCTAAATAAAAGCCAGCTCCAGCAACAATCCATATCAATAAAGGAATTGGCCATTCGTTCAAAAAAGTGAATTTGCCAAGCATTGGCAATAACCCAAGCAAAAATATCACAGCACCAACTACTCCAGAAATCCAGTCACGCATTTGCATCATTTTAATAAGACCTCTTTTTTAGAAAATTAGGCTGTCTTTGACAATATTACTTCAAGCTCTCTATCTAATTCTTTTTCTTTTTTAATGAATACTCCTAGGCCATTTGCGATTGTATGAGCCTTTTCAGCTAATTTTTGTTTCAATTCTTCAATTTCTATAGTCCCTACGTCAATAGGATTCTCTGGCATAAAATGTTTCTGCACCCAATCAGCCCCAAATTGTTCCATTATTTGTTCATCTTCAATTAACATTATCATTAGAAGTAAGTCTCTTTTCATCACAAGATGTGAATGTTTGTACATTTGTATTATGTCCTTATCTGCTGTGGAAAGTATGCCCTGAAAGTCATTAAACAACTTTTCGTGAGTTTCTCTGCCAGATTCCAGATTAGTCTCAAGTAACTCTAGTCTGTTCGCTAAAGATTCTAACAATTGCTCTTCTTTAAGCTCTGCTCTGATGTCACCACTAAATGCAAATCTACCTAATCTTGATATTACACCTCTAGATTTTAAAGCAGTTCTTAAATTACTTACTAAGTTTCCTCCTTTTCTCTTAGCCCTAATCATTATTGCCATAAGAGTCCTGCTGTCTATCCCACCCCATTGTTCAGCTTCTTTCATTTCTTTCTTCATATGTGGTACTATAGATAACACAAGTCCTCTAACATTTTGTTTGAATTCACCACCCTTTTCATGAGATATTTCGACAAATTTTTCCAGAACTCTGACAAAATGATGTGTTGCTTTTGCAATATGAAAATCTTGAAATACTTGACGCTCTGCCAAATGAGCTTGTTTTTCTTGAGCATTTTTGATGGCTCTAATCCATATGGTGAAGTGATGTAAGGCAGTTGTGACATGATGTTCTTCAACGTATTGTTCTATTCGCTTGAGTTCTTCTTCTTCTATGTGCATATAAGTATACGCTCTTCTTCCTAGAAATCTTTCTGCAATACTATTCAGCCAAGGGTATCTAGCAGTAATTGTCTTCCAATAGTCTCCATAGATACCAAATAGCCAACCCATACAATTTCACCTTTTATTTAACTTTAAACCCTTTTACTTATTTTATTTAAATCTTTCTTTTTTGTTGAGTTTTTTAGAGTGGTAAATGTTTATATT
>CAZUSQ010000165.1:0-3132 GCA_964622655.1 uncultured Methanosarcinales archaeon | reverse complement strand
AAGGCATTGGCTTTGTTGATGATGTAATTATTGTAAATAAATTTTCTGACATAACTAAAAAGGAAGTTCAAGAAGAATTAAGAAAAAGAAACACAATATTTGTTCATAACAGATATTTCTGGGTTTATTGTAATTTTAAAGATATAGAAAATAAATTTTTAGTTCCAATTTATGGCACAAGAGATATGGTTAAATTGGAAGAAAGGGATGTTCCAAAAAATCAATATTTCTTGCTAGAAAAAGCAGGCATTAGAACACCAAAAATTTTCAAAGACCCAAAGAAAATTGACAGATTAGTAATTGTAAAAGTAGCAGAAGCAAAAAGAGGCTATGAAAGGGCATTTTTCTTATGCTCAAACTATAAAGATTACAAAGAAAAATCAATAGAATTATTGAATAAAAAAATTATAACAAAAAAAGACTTGAAAAAAGCAATAATTGAAGAATATGTAATTGGTGCCCATGTCAATTTCAATTTTTTCTACAGTCCATTGAATGATGAATTAGAGCTTATGGGTACAGACACAAGAAGACAAACAAATCTTGATGGAGTATTGAGGCTTCCAGTAACAGAGCAATTAGAAGTTTTAAAATATATAAAACCAAAATACATAGAAACAGGGCATTATACTGTTACAGTAAAAGAATCTTTGCTTGAAAAAGCATTTGAGCTTGGAGAGAAATTTGTTGCAGCAACGAAAAAATTTCATAGTCCTGGCATAATTGGACCTTTTGCATTGCAAGGTGCTGTTGTCGCAGAAGAAGGAAAAGAAGACATTGTTATTTTTGATGTAAGTATGCGCATTCCAGGAAGTCCAGGAAATTTATTCACACCTTACTCTGGCTATCTTTATGGTTATTCAATAAGCTATGGAGAAAGAATTGGCTTGGAGATAAAGAAAGCTTTGGAAATGGGAAAATTAGATTTGATATGTACTTAAAATGATATTAGTCTTAAATTTCGGCGGACAATATGTGCATCTTATTACAAGAAGAGTGCGTGACTTTGGTGTTTATTCTGAAATTTTGTCTTGTGATGTTTCTTTAAGAGAAATTGGAAAATTAAAGCCAGATGGCATTATTCTTTCAGGAGGTCCAGCAAGTGTTTACGAGCATAATGCTCCTACAATGGATAGGAAAATTCTAGATTTAGGTATTCCAATTTTAGGTATTTGTTATGGATTGCAATTAATAGCAAAATTTGTTGGTGGAATAGTTTTAGGAGGAAAACTAAAAGAATTTGGAAAGAAAGAATTGCATGTCAAAAAAACAGGCAAATTGCTAAAGAGTTTGTCAAAAAAAGAGCAGGTTTGGATGAGTCATGGCGATTTAGTTACAGAGTTGCCAAAGGATTTTGAAATCTTGGCATCAACTGACACTTGTAAAATAGCAGCTTTTGAAAATAAAAATAAAAAATTATATGGAATACAATTCCATGCAGAAGTTGCCCATACACTAAAAGGTAATCAAATCCTAAAAAATTTTGTTTTTAACATTTGCAAAGCAAAAAAAGACTGGCACATTAAGAATCTTGCAAAAAAATTAATCAAGGAAATAAAAAAAGAGGTTGGAAAAAACTCTGTTATTATGGGCGTTTCTGGAGGTGTGGATAGCACAGTTGCAGCAACTTTAATTCATAAAGCAATTGGCAGCAAGCTTTATTGTGTTTTTGTTGACCACGGATTGATAAGAAAAGGAGAAGCAGAGGAAGTAAAGAATTTCTTTGAGGAAAAACTAAAATTTAAGCATTTTTATTTTGTTGATGCCTCGCAAATATTCTTAGAAAAATTAAAAAGTGTTACAGATCCAGAAGAGAAAAGAAAGATAATTGCTCATACTTTTATTGAGGTATTTGAAAATAAGGTTGTTGAGTTAGGAAAAAAATATCGAAACATAAAATTTCTTGGGCAAGGAACAATTTATCCTGATAGGATTGAAAGCGCTCAGCCAACAAAGTATGCTGCAAGAATAAAAAGCCACCATAATGTTGTTTTGCCAGAAAAGATGGTACTTAGAGTTGTTGAACCATTAAAAGAATTCTATAAAGATGAGGTTAGAAAGCTTGGAAAAGAACTGAA
The DNA here is from genome assembly GCA_964622655.1 of uncultured Methanosarcinales archaeon. GTDB lineage: Archaea > Nanobdellota > Nanobdellia > Woesearchaeales > GW2011-AR4. Next base: position 1,054 of record CAZUSQ010000165.1, on the reverse strand, counting down.
GATTCCAGAAGAAATTTTGCAAAGGCATCCATTTCCAGGTCCAGGATTGGCAATCAGGATTTTGGGGGAAGTTACAGAAGATAGATTAAGGATTTTGAGAGAAGCAGATTATATTTTCATTGAAGAATTAAAAAACTCAAAGTTTTATGACAAGATATGGCAGGCATTCGCAGCTTTATTGCCTGTCAAAGCAGTTGGTGTTATGGGAGATGCAAGAACTTATGAATATATCATTTCATTAAGAGCAGTAACAAGCGTTGATGCAATGACAGCAGACTGGGCAAAACTTCCAGATGAGTTATTAGAAAAGATTTCAAGCAGAATAATAAATGAGGTAAGAGGTGTTAACAGAGTTGTTTATGACATTAGCCAAAAGCCTCCTGCAACGATTGAGTATGAGTGAAAAAATTATTGAGAAAGACTAATGAAAAAGTCCAAATTAGACATATTTTGGAACATCGCTTCAAAATGATATTTCTTTCCTATTTTTTATTTGTTTTTTGTTGTAATATTTAGCCTCCCTACGCTTATTAAAGACCCAAGTTTTGCCGAAACACTTTGGTTGGTTGCACTTTTATTACCTAATGGTATATTCTACTTTGTTAATCTATTGACTGGTTTTCAATTGAAAAATTGGCAACAAGTTTTTATATTTCCAGTGATATATTTTATAACGTTATTTATTCTAATCATTATCCTTCAATATTTTAAGCTTAATAGGAAAATAATTCTAAAATGGTTGATTATACTCATTTTGCTTTCAATTATCTTGTCCTTTGCTGGATGTATTGTTGGATTAGTTACCAATTCTAATTACGTAAGTGCCAAATTGTAGATTATTGTGTAAGCCCTAACATCTCATTGTTTATTAACAATAATTTTTTTTATGTTCGTAGGTGACATATACTTAACATCACATACAAAAAAGAAACATTTATATACAATATAATCAAATAATAACCTGAAATACATAAAACAAAATGGAAAGCAAATTATTGTTGAATGTGATAGTAAAGCAGGAAGATAAAGGATATTCTGTCATTTGTCCAGAGCT